>CAYZGB010000074.1:0-10308 GCA_964477915.1 uncultured Melioribacter sp.
GTTTTTATATTTTAACAAAGGCGTCATAATTTTATTTTTATGACGCCTTTTTTTTATTTTTATTTAGAGGAAATTATGAAAAAATTATTTTTCCCCGTTTTATTTTTCCTTCTTTTTTCGGTAAAAATCTTTTCGCAAAACCCTTTTAACTTTGAATATGATGTAGCACAATTTAGGGGAGATTCGGTTTATACCGATGTTGAATTTTATTATTCTATTTCCGATAGCGGTTTTACAAAGATTTTTTCACAAAACGGGATTTTTGTTTATCCTCGATTGGATATTTTGGTTTCTATTCCAAAAGATAGCTCGGTGGCATTTTTCAAGCCTTACGTAATCCGGTATAAAATTCTCGATACAAATGCTGTTCATATGTTTCTTGGTAAAATCGATATTCCATTAAAACCGGGGAATTATCTGCTGCAAGTTTTTCTTTCCGATTACCACGATTCAACAAAAATGTTACCTTACTACCACGATTTACTTGTACGTGATTTCAATAAAAATATTGGTATGAGTGATATTGAAATTGCTTCAAAAATTGTTTCCGATAGTAAAAACAAAGTTTCTATTTTCTACAAAAACGGAATGGAAGTATATCCTAATCCGCGACAAGTAATTTACGAAACAATGCCGGTTGTTTATTATTACACCGAAATTTACAACGCCAAAGGACAAAATCTAATGCTTGATGTTAAAATGTTAAATTCACTCGGAAAAGAAACCTACAAAAAAGAAATTCCGGTTCACGGCGTTGCTAATGCAATAGTAAAAGTAGGTGCGGCGTTTCTTAAAAAAGCCGCTTCCGGTAAATATGATTTGGTGTTTACTTTAAGAAATCAAAAAGGTGCAATTATCGATAGACAATCGAAAGATTTTTACTACGTAAGTAGTGTAATTGCAGATTCCAATTACCAAATTACGGATGAAAAAGTTAATCAAGATTTCCTTTCGAGCCGATTCGCAATTTTGAGTGGTCCGCAATGCGACGATTTGTTTAACATTTCGAAATACATTGCAACCGAGCAAGAAATTGATATGTATTACAAACTTACCGATACAAAGCAAAAGCAAAAGTATCTTTTTTCTTTTTGGCGTAAACGCGACCCCGATTTAACTACACGCGAAAACGAATATTTGAATGAATATCTTGAAAGAGCAAAATTCGCAAACAAAAGATTTAAGGAATACCGCAAAAAAGGTGTTAACACCGATAGAGGACGAATTTATTTGAAATACGGAAAACCCGATAAAATAGAGCGAAAGCAGAACGATTATTACAACAAGCCTTATATTGTTTGGGAATATTACAACATCGAAGGTGGCGTCTATTTTATTTTTGCCGACGTAAACGGCCTGGGGAATTACGAATTACTTAATTCTACAAAACGAGGCGAACGCCACGACCCGAATTGGATGAACAGAATTAAAGTCCGATGAGATTGCCTTTAATTAATCTATTCTATTTTGTTGCGTTTTTTTTAGCAACAAACGGATATTTATATTCGCAAAATTCCGGTTTCGATTTCGATTATGCACGCTTTCGGGCTACCGATTCGACCACACTTTGTGAATTTTACTACCAATTCGATAAAAGCAAATTTAATTCCGGTAAAAGCGATTCCGTAAAACTATTAATTCATTTGTTTTTAATTTCAAATTATGAAAATCAAATCGAAAAGATTTTCAAAGTAACGGATGTTTTAGATTCCGCTTCTGTTTCAAAATCGGCTGTTGGGAAATTTGACATTGAAATACCGAATAGCAATTATTACTTGTTGCTGAAAGTAACTGATTTATTCAATCCCGAAAAAAAAATTGAAATAACGGATAGCTTGTTTGCGGAGGGTTTTCCTAAACAAACGCCGGCTTTAAGCGACGTTGAATTGGCTTTCAAAATAGAAAAAACAAGCAAAACAAAATCCCCGTTTTACAAAAACACATATAATGTAATTCCCAATCCGACGGGAGTTTATTCGTATTTAAATCCAACGGTTTACTATTACTACGAAATTTACAATATCGAAAAAACGCAATCCGATTCGCTTTTGCTAATAACCGAACTACTTAACGGAAACGGCAAATTATTTTACACACGTAAAAAGAAAATACCGAAAAGTAATAATTATTCACTTGTTAAAGTTTCTCAATTGGTGATGAACAATTTCCCGACCGGCAGTTATTCGATTAAAATTTCGGTTGCGGATTTGAAAGGGAAATATGCTTATTCTTCAATTAAAAAGTTTTATTACTTGGGTAAGCAACTTGATAATAAAAATTACGTTTCTTCAATTAATGCTTCCGATGTAAAATTTGCCGGTTTGAGCAATGCCGAATGCGATAAAATGTTTCGGGAAGTGCAATATCTTGCCACACGAAAAGAAAAGGCGGATTACCAAAAATTAAATACGTTAGAGCAAAAAAAACGCTTTCTGGCGGTCTTTTGGAACAAACGCGATAGAAAACCCGATACGCCCGAAAACGAGTTTATGAACGAATATTTCAAGCGTTTGAAATATGTTAATAAAGTGTTCGGCACAAAAGTTAAAAAAGGATATTTAACCGACCGAGGAAGAGTTTATTTGCTTTACGGAAAACCCGATGAAATTGACCGTTATCCGTATTCGCTTGAATACAAGCCGTACGAAATTTGGTATTATCACTCTATTGAAGGTGGTGTTGTGTTTGTATTCGGCGATTTATCGGGCTACGGCGATTATCAATTATTGCATTCTACAAAGCGGGGCGAACTTTATAATTCAACTTGGCGAGAAAGGATTAGAGTGCATTAGATTATGAAAATTAACACAAAGAAAATAGAGTTTTTCTTTTTTCGTTTATTTGAAAAATTAGTTCATCTAATCGGATTTGCAAAAATTAAATATATCGCAAAACCGTTTGCTTATTTATTTTATTATGTTTTCCCTATTCGGAAAAAAGTGGTGATAAAAAATCTTGCTTATGCTTTCCCGGAAAAATCCGAGACGGAAATTAAAAATCTTGCTTTCAAAAATTATTACAGCAGCGCGTTAATGTTTTTGGAAATGCTTTACCTTTCGAAAATTACGCAAAGCGATTTTGAAAAAATCATAGAAATCGATGATGAAACAAAACAGAGATTAATAAGCTACGCATCTGATGAGAAGGGGACGATTTTTTTAACCGGACATTTCGGAAATTGGGAATTAGTCGGATTGTTTGTTGGCAATATTGTCAGTAACATTAAAAGATTAAATGTGTTGGCAAAACGTCAGCATAACGAATATATTTCGAATTGGTTGGAGGCGATGCGAACGCGTACGGGAAATAAAGTGGTATATGTTGGTAAAAGTACAAAAGAGCTTTTTAAGATTGTATTAAATAAAGAAATTGTTGCACTTGTAGCGGATCAACGAGGCAAAAAAGAAGGGATGAAAATTAAATTTTTCGGTATTGATACACCAATTCACACGGGACTTGCCGTAATTGCTCTTAAAACAAAAACGCCGATAGTTTTAATTCTTGCCACACGAATTAAACCCGGTTTGTACAAATTAACAATTGAAGAATTAAGATGCGAAAAATTAAGCGAAAAATGGCACGATAACGAAAAATGTTTAATGCAAAAATATATGTCCGCGATGGAAGAATATATTCGCGAAAACCCTGAACAATGGTTTTGGATGCACAACATTTGGAAATACAGCATTTAAAAAACTTGATTTTATAAAGAAAAAAGTTTAAAATTAAAGTCTGTAATAAAAATTTTGATTGGAGTATAATTATGTCGAGAAGATGTCAGGTAACCGGTGTTGGTCCAAGAAGCGGTAATAACATCTCGCATGCTCATAACAAAACAAAAAGAAGATTTTTACCCAATTTGCAAAAGAAAAGAATTTGGGTCCAAGAACTTAATAGATTTGTAACAGTTAAACTTTCGACGAGAGCATTAAGAACTATTTCGAAAAAAGGGACCGCCGAATTAGCGAAAATGATTCGCAACAAAGAAATCAAAGTTCACTAATTTTATTTTTTTAGGCAGAAATAAGCCCGCATAGTGCGGGCTTTTTCATTTTAAAAATTCATTAATCGCTGTTTACAACTACTTAAATCCGCAGAATAAGTTAACACTTAATATTCATAAGATTGCTACTTAACTGCAAGCAGCATTTTGTATTTAACAATATATCAATTCTTCGAATCACCTTCATTGTATTTCGGATAAATCGAAAGATGCAACTAATGACAAGTTCAAAATTTTTAGAATAAATATCGACTAAAATGCAAGGCTTTGCAAAATGTCTTGACTATTTTGCAATTTGATGATTTTCCGACTAAAATCTGTATTGAACACGAAGTAAAGAAAATCCTAATTGTTGTTTTGGGGTGATTTTTTAAGGGTTGGTGAATAATCAATTTAGTGGAGGTGGCGGGAGTTGAACCCGCGTCCGAGATTACCCGTCAGTGAAACACTACGTGCGTAGTTTGTCGCTAACTTTCGCCGTTACAAGTGCGACAAACAGAACTTGCAACGGCTATCTCCGTAAAAGTTTCGCTTTGCCTACCGGAGAACTCGGCTCGGCTATCGTCCCAAACGGCGTTCTTCCTAACCCCGGGACGAGGGGGAAAGGAGAACGGCTGCGTTACTTATTTACGCAGCGAGGGCGTAATTATAGTCGCCAGTTATTTTTTGTCCGCCGTTTTACGTGTCTGCGGAACACGGCACGCGTTTCAAAGACCAAATAATCCCGTCGAAACCAATTTCACCCCCGTTTTTTAGGGATTGGTTAAACAAGATTTTATTTCCCCGGTTCCCAAACCGGTTCTTTTACACCTTCAACAAAATTAGCATATCTTGCAAGAACAAACAACAAATCGGATAAGCGATTCAAATATACGATAACTTCAGGATTTATTCTCTCAATTTCCGAAAGTGTTACGGTATTTCTTTCGGCTCGGCGGCAAACTGTTCGTGCAACTTGTAAATGACTTGCAGCCGGAACTCCGCCGGGTAAAATAAATACTTTTAGTTCCGGAAGTATTTCCTGCATTTCATCAATAATTTTTTCAAGTTTCACTACATAAGAGTTGTCAATTCGTTTAATTTCCAATTTATTGTTTTCGAATCTTGTTGCAAGGTCGCCGCCTAAATCGAATAAATCATTTTGTATTGCTTGCAAAATATTTTTCAGTTTTTCATCTTTTGTAAAAGAAATAGCAAGCCCAATATGCGAATTTAATTCGTCAACAGTTCCGTATGCTTCTAATCTTGCGTGGTTTTTGGGAACTTTATCGCCTCCGTAAAGTCTTGTATTTCCTTTGTCACCGGTTTTTGTGTAAATTCTAAAAGCCATTTTTCCTTAATATTTTCTGAACCAACGTGGATTAACTTTTGTAACATAAAGTTTTTTTGTAGTATCCCAATAAAATGGAATTGAATCGATAAGCTTTACGTAATATGTTGAATCTACGTAACGATATTCGTAATAATCCGGATATTTATCGTGATTTAAATCCGTCATAGTTCGCTTATGTGCAAGTCCGACGTATGTTTCGAGCAAATGTGGTGGTTTCGTAATTCCATCGACGAGGAAAAAATTATAATTACGATGTCCAGAAATAATTCCGTCTTCGTAATTAAGCTCAACGTAAAGAATATTTTGCGGCTTCCACCGTTTTAACGTCATTCTGTTAAATCCACCGTGAATTGGTACGGCAGCTTCCCAAATTTCGTGAAACTGATTATCAACACATTCGTACAACGTTAAAAAGAAAAATGCCGTTCCGAGTTTAGTGCTATCCAAATTAATAAAGCTTGACTCGTAACCAACCACATTTTTTGTTTCAATATTTCTTTCCCCTGGTTTCGATTTTGCCAATAAAGCAA
This sequence comes from uncultured Melioribacter sp., assembly GCA_964477915.1. GTDB lineage: Bacteria > Bacteroidota > Ignavibacteria > Ignavibacteriales > Melioribacteraceae > WGAL01. The sequence continues at coordinate 5,867 of CAYZGB010000074.1, forward strand.
ATATGTACTTTTTACCTTTGTAACGGTAGTAAATTACAGCCGGCTTTGGAATTCTATCCGGTGTCAGTCTATCCATTACAACAAGTAAAGTCCCAGGAGGATAATTTTCAAGAATATATTCTTTAAGAGAAAGTGTATCGCAAGGGACTTGTCTTTTTTTAAGCTCTTTTTCATGTTCCAGTTTATATTCACGAGTGGCTTTTTCTTTAATAGCGGAATGAGCCGCGTCGCCGGAAGAACCAAGCCCGCGATTTTGTGAAGATTTTTCGTCATTGGAACAAGAAACAGCTATAAGAAGCAAGAACCCGAAAAACAAAAGATATTTTGCGATGTTATTTCGCATAATTTTCTCCCGATGCTTTATTTATTTTTAAGCCCGGCAACTTCGTTCATAAATGTTATCGAGCTATAAATCCCTTTCTCGAAATTAACCAACGGAAAATGTTCATTCGGCGAATGAATATCGTCTGTTTCCAAGCCAAAGCCCATTAAAATTACCGGTGCTTTCAATTGTTCCATAAAGTCCACTACAATCGGAATTGATCCGCCTTCGCGTGTAAATACGGTCTTTTTCTTAAATACTTTCGAAAGCGAATTTGCAGCCGCTTGAAGATAAGGATTATCGAGCGGAACAACAACCGGACGTGCACCGTGCATATTTATTATTTCTACTTTAACGCTTTTCGGTGCAATTTCTTTAATGTATTTGGTAAAGGCTTTTGCAATTTTTTCGGGATTTTGATTGGGAACAAGTCGCATACTGATTTTAGCAGTTGCTTTTGCGGGAAGAACGGTTTTTGCTCCTTCGCCCGTGTAACCGCCGTAAATTCCGTTCACATCAAGTGTTGGACGAGCCCACAAGCGTTCCAAAGCAGTGTAACCTTGTTCGCCCCAAAGTTCGCGAACGCCGAATTCCTTCGCCATTTTCTTTTCGCTGAATTTTAACGAGGCAAAATTTTCACGCTCTTTTTTAGTCAATTTCACAACGTCGTCGTAGAATCCGGGAATTGTAATGCGATTACGTTTATCGTGCAATTTTGCAATTATTCTTGCCAATTCGTTTGCGGGATTATTAATTGCACCGCCGAAACTTCCCGAGTGTAAATCGCGATTTGGTCCGGTTAATCTTACTTCGAGATACGCCAGACCGCGAAGTCCGTAGTTAATTGTGGGCAAATTAGGTGCAAACATACTTGTATCCGAAATTAAAACAGCATCGCATTTAAGCAAGCTTTTGTTCTTTTTATCTTTAATGAATTTCTCTATGCTTTCGCCACCTGTTTCTTCTTCGCCTTCGATAAGGAATTTAACATTTACGGGAAGTTCGCCATAAGTTTTAAGATAAGCTTCAACCGCTTTGATGTGAATAAAATTTTGTCCTTTGTTATCATCGGCACCGCGTGCGTAAATTTTTCCATCTTTAATTACAGGTTCGAACGGATCGTTATCCCAAAGATCGTAAGGGTCTGCGGGTTGAACATCGTAATGTCCGTAAATTAAAATTGTAGGTTTACCTTTTGCACCAAGCCATTCGGCATAAACGAGCGGATTACCGTCGGTTTTGATTTTCTTTACATTTTTCATTCCGGCAGTTTTAAGTTTGTTTACAACAAAATCCGCACATTTGATTACGTCTTTTCTAAATTTCGCATCTGCACTAACGCTTGGGATACGTAAATAATCTTTTAATTCTTCGATGTAATTTGAAATGTTTTCTTTTGAAAAATTAAGTGCTTTATCCATTTTCTTTTCTCCGATAATATTTTTTTTATAATTCAAATATATTAAATTTACTCTTTAATTAACGAATAATGCACAAATCGGAAAACGTTTATTTTGTGATTCTTTTCAAATACATACTTCGCAATCATTTGTTCCCGTTTTTATTTGCCGTCCTTACATTAATTGCAATTTTTTTAATTCAATTTTTAATGAAATATGCCGATAGGCTAATTGGCAAGGGTTTGGGAACGGTTGTAATAATCAAGTTAGTGGTTTATAATCTTGCATGGATGTTTGTTCTTGTTGTTCCGATGGCTGTTTTAATTTCAACGCTAATGGCTTTTGGGTCGATGGCTCAGAACAATGAAATTGCTGTGATGAAATCCGCTGGAATGAGTCTTTACCGAACGATGCTTCCGCCTTTTATTGCAAGCATTTTATTGTTTTTCTTTTTGGTATGGTTTAATAATTATGTTTATCCTAATGCAAACCACGCAGCACGTGTTTTGATGTATGATATTTCGAAAAAGAAACCTACGCTTTCGCTTGTGCCGGGAGTTTTTTCTACGGAAATTCCCGGGTATTCAATACTTGCCCATCAAATAGACGACAAAACAAACACGCTTGAAAATCTCACTATTTACGATAATTCCGAATACAAAAAATTAACGGTAATTACTGCAAGGAAAGGAAAAATTTATCTTTCCAAATCGAATACAAGATTGATTATTGATCTTTACGATGGCGAAATTCACGAAACGGAATTAGACAATAGAAATAAATATACTCGAATACGATTTACCAAACACAAATTATTTTTGCCCGCCGATGAATTTACGTTTAAGCAATCTACCGATTTACAACGCGGCGATAGAGAACTCGGTGCGCCGGCAATGTTGAAAATTGTAGATAGTTTGGAAACGATTAGAGACAAAATTTTGAAAACGTTCGACGAAAAAGAAAAAGCAAATCTATTGCCTCCCGATGTAATTCCGCACCGTACAAAACATAAAGATTTTCTGAAAATACTTAATTCGGTAAAAGATAAAATAACAATAAGCCAAAGTGCTATTTTTTCTCAAATATCCCGATTGGAAGCAAACAAAAGAGCAATCAACCGCTTCAAGGTGGAAATCCACAAAAAATATGCACTTCCTTTTGCTTGTATTGTTTTTATTTTAATTGGTGCACCGCTTGGAACAATGTTACGTAAGGGCGGATTTGGAGTGGCTTCGGGCGTTAGTTTATTTTTCTTCCTTCTTTATTGGGCTTTTTTAATTGCAGGCGAAAAACTTGCCGATAGAGGAATGCTTTCGCCACTTGTCGGCGTGTGGTCTGCAAATGCGTTACTTTTGATTTTGGGAATATTTTTAACCTACAAGAGTGCTACCGAGCGGATTGCACTGGAATTTGAGTTTTTCAAGAAAATTGCAAAAAAGTTTTCGCGTAATGATTAAACTTTTGGATAAATATCTTACCAAACAATTTTTGCAAACCTTATTTTTTGCACTACTGGTTTTTATCTTCATCTTTATTATTATCGATTTAATGGAAAAACTCGATGATTTTATCGATAACAGCGTTCACAATGTAATTGTTTTCCGTTACTATTTTTCACTTATTCCGGAAATTATTCGTTTAATGTTGCCCGTTTCGGTTTTGCTTGCTGCACTTTTTACAGTTGGAAAGCTTTCCAACACAAACGAAATTGTAGCAATGAAATCGAGCGGAATTGGATTTCTCAGATTTGCAGCACCGTTTGTTGTTGCCACGCTTTTGATTAGTCTATTTTCCGTTTATTTCGGAGGTTACGTTGTCCCTCAAGCAAACAAGGAACGAATCTACATTGAACAAAATTATTTAAAACTCGGCATTAAACGTGCAAACCGGAATATCTATTTTCAAGATTCGCCAAACAGAATTGTAACAATAAGATATTTTGAACCGAAAAAAGAAATAGCAAACAGAATTGGCATTCAGCAATTTTCACCGGATGATATTACTCATTTGATTATGCGAATCGATGCTCCGCAAATGAAATTCGATACAACAAAGAAAGCGTGGATTATCGATAAAGCCGTAATTCATTATTTTAAGGGCGAAAAAGATAGCATTGCATTTGCAAATAAAATGATTATCGATTCGCTTAATTTTGAGCCGAAAGATGTTTTACGTAAGCAGCGTAAACCTCAAGAATTTACGTTAACCGAATTGCAAGAAGCAATTAACGATTTCAAACGTTCCGGTAATGACCCGACCCGGCTCGAAATAGAATATCATTCACGAATTGCTTTTGCCTGGGCAAGCTTAATTACATTGCTTTTTGCACTACCGATTTCAGTTAATAAACGCGGTTCGGGATTAGCATTACAAATAGGAATTAATTTACTAATTACCTTTGTTTACTTGGCGTTTATGCAAATAAGTCAAGCATTTGGCAAAAACGGTGCACTTAATCCCGTATTAACCGCTTGGCTTGCAAATATAATTTTCTTTATTGGTGCAGTTATTAATATTTACCGTGCGGAAAGAACATAAAACAAAATGCTTTGGTTTTTGGAAACACATCGAGTTGTAATAATTACGTAGAATGCGTTCCCCTTAAAAAAATCTTTTGCCAAAAATAAAAAAAATCGTAACTTTAAACTTTGAAATTTTGAGATAAGGGCAGATAGCTCAGTCGGTAGAGCAAAGGACTGAAAATCCTTGTGTCGGCGGTT
>CAYZGB010000075.1:0-6539 GCA_964477915.1 uncultured Melioribacter sp.
TAAGCACCGGCTACAGCAATAATATCGGCAAAAATTACAAGAATAGGAATCATAATTACCGATGCCCAAAATCGCGGAACGGCAAGGTATTTTACAGGATTTATTCCCATTACAAGAAGTGCGTTAATTTGTTCGGTTACTTTCATCGAACCGAGTTCCGCAGCAATCGAAGCACCAATTCTTCCCGCAATTACAATTGCCGTTAAAACAGGACCAAGTTCTGTAATTATTGCGCGTGTAGTTGCTGTTCCCAAAAACGAAAGCGGTGCAATTCCTTTTAGTTGGTAAGCCGCTTGCCAAGCCGAAACCGCACCGGTAAAAATTGCAATTACAGAAACAAGCGGAAGTGAGTCCGTGCCGATATGTTCCATTTGGCGGAATAAAGATTTTCGCTTTTTAATAAGATAAGTTGTGTTTTTTAATGTATCGAAAAGTAGGATTGAAATGCCGCCTAACTCGTAAAAAAAACGAATTGTTTTGTTTCCAATATTTTGAAGTAAAGAAAATTTCATCAGAAGGAATTTCGTAACATAATAAAATTAAAAAGGGGAACTTAAATGTTCCCCTACCATTATTTTTTAACTTGCAAATACCAATCGCTCGATTGTTCGAGCATTTTGTTAATGTTCTTAACTAATCCGTGCGGGTCTTTTAAGTAACCTTCCAAAAGCAATGCCGATTCGTAAAGTTGCTTTGTTACTTGCTCGATATACGGATCGTCCGAATTGCTTTGGAAAATTTTCACCAAGTTTCTAATCAATTTATGTTTTGGATTAATTTCCATTATTCTTTTGGGAATGGAGGTATCGTTTTGCTGAATTTGAAGAATCTTTTGCATTGTTGAAGATAGCGTATCGTCGGGATTTACCAACACCGCCGGACTATCGCTTAAACGTTTACTTTCGCGGACTTCGGTTACGGAATCGCCGAGAATTTTTTTCATTTTATCGAGCAGACTTGAAAGATGTAATTTTTCGTCCTTGCTCAATTCTTCTTCTTTTTCGGAAGGCTCGACGTCGTCCAATTTTTCTATTTTAGAAAGGTCTGCTTGATCAACCGGCTTAATTTCGTAATCCTTGTATTTTCTAATCGAAGCAAGTGCAAAATCATCAAGCGGATCGTAAACGTAAATAATTTCAACGCCTTTTTTCTTGAATATTTCGGTGTGCGGATCGTTTTCAACTGCTGCACGAGTTGGTCCGAACAAATAATAAATTTCCTTTTGGTTTTCTCTCATTCGGGAAACATAACGTTCGAATGACGAAAGCCCGTTTTCATCTTCGTGGAACGAAGAATTGAACCGATAAAGTTCAAGCCATTTCTCTTGATTGGTAAAATCGGAATAACCGAGCGTAAAGATTTTTCCGTGTTCTTTCCAGAATTTCTCGTAGTCTTCCGGTCTATCTTTTGCCATTTTAGTAAGATGATTTAGAACACTCGTTGTAACGCTATTTGCAATTTTTGTAAAGATGATATTTTCCTGCAAAGTTTCGCGGGAAACGTTTAGAGGCAAATCTTCCGATTCAACAACACCTTTAACAAAGCTCAAATATTCGGGAAGCAAATCTTTATTTTTATGTTGAATTAAAACGCGTCGGACATACAAATCCAATCCGTAATCTTCACGTTGCAAACCGAAGAAATCGAATTCCTTCTTTGGGATAAAAAGCAATGCTGTAAATTGAATTGGTGCATCGACCGATGTGTGAATTACTTCCATCGGTTCTTCATTATCGTAAGTAAGGAATTTGTAAAATTCGTTGTATTCTTCTTTTTTGATTGAACTTTTCGGTTCACGCCAAATTGCTTTTACGGTATTGATTTGCTTTCCGTTTAACTTAATCGGAAAAGCAACAAAATTGGAATGCTTCTTAATTATGCTTTCTACACGCCATTCTTCGGCAAATTCTTTTTCATCTTTTTTCAAATGAACTTCAATTGTTGTTCCGCGCGGCAAATCTTTATCGGCTTCGTAAATTTCGTAAGAACCGCTTCCGTCCGATTCCCACACAACAGGAACAGCATCAGGCTTAAATGAGCGTGTTTTAATTACAACTTTTTCCGCTACCATAAATACGGAATAAAACCCGACACCAAATTTTCCAATCAATTCCGATGCTTTTTCTTTATGTTCGGAAAGTTTTTTCAGAAATTCACCGGTACCGGATTTTGCAATCGTTCCGATATTTTCGACCAATTCTTCTTCTGTCATCCCGATGCCGGTATCGGTAATTTTCAGTAATCTTTTCTTCTCTTTTGTTTCGATGTTAATTTCGAGTGGCAAGTCTTTGTCTTTAACTTCGGCACCGCTTGTTAATTGAAAGCGGATTTTGTCAAGTGCATCGGAAGCATTGGAAATAAGTTCGCGAAGGAAAATTTCTTTGTGGGTGTAAAGCGAATGAACAAGAATATCAAGTAGTTGCTTAATTTCGGCTTTGAACTCATACTTTGTCTTTGTTTTGGTAGCCATAAAATCCTCCTTTTTTCATAATTTATCGAAGCATACAACAACATTAAAAATCAAAAGTTTCAATGTTTATTTCATTATAAATCTTGTAATAACAAACTTAACAACATAAGCTGTAACCAATGCAAGAAAGAAATAAAACCAAAGATTACGTTTAAAATCTCTTGTTAATCTTACCGTTAAAAGCGTTCCACGCCAACCGCATTTTTTACAACGGTAATAGCCAAAAGGTGTTACAGATTTAACAAATCTTTCCCAACTACTTCTCGGTCTCGATCGTTTCAAAACACCTTTTTCGCCACAACTTGGGCAAGCGGAAAACTCGGGATTTTTCGCAACAAAAAATCTGTGTGTATTTACTTTTGCTTCGTTTCGCGACAAAAAAAACCTCCATTCAATAAATCAAATACCAAACATTTTCAAAGAATACAAAATTAAAAAAATTGAGAAGATTTTTCTCAATAAAGTTAAAGATACTTTGTGTAACAAATTTACGCCAATTCTCGGACCAATTGACGCACCAACCGCAAGCGGCAATGCGGCAAAAAGATTTACATAACCAATCTGATAATCGCCCGAAACACTACCGGTAAAAAACATAAACATCGAACAAGAAACAAGCATTGTTGAAGCAACCGCAACAATTGCAGTTCCGATTGCTTTTTTAATATCGAAAGAATAAAGATAAACAAGAACCGGTGTGTAAAAAACCCCGCCACCCAAACCAACCGAAACCGAAAGTGTACCGATTAATACTCCCGTAATAAATAAACTCCAACGCGGTAATTTAATTTTATTGCTCAATTTTAATCTATCTTCAAAAAGCATAAACAATCCAATTAACCCGACCGCAGTACCAATAAGAATTTTCATTTTATCGGATTCAACTTTTACAATAAAATGCGGAACAATTAATCCCGCCAACACAGCACCAATTGCAAGTAAAATACCATCTTTGAAATTTAAGTTCTTCGTCTTTTTGTTATAATAAAAAGACATTGAAGAAGAAAACATTCCTGCAAATAAAGATGTTGCAATAATTACGTGAATTGAACTTAACGGTTCGATAATCGAAAGTTGAGCAACAAACATCAAAAGCGGAATGTAAACAACACCGCCTCCAATTCCCAACAAACCGGAAAGAAATCCCGCAATAATTCCACCGCTAAAGAGCATCAAAAAAAGTAAAATCAATTGATAATTCATTGCAATATTTCCGTGTAAAGCGAATCGTTCAACAAAATGTTAATTGCTGTTTCAAGTTGATTATCGCCTTTTAGACTTTCCCTTATTCTTCCCTTCCTTCCGTTTGCCTGTGCGGAAAGTTCAATTTTAATCAGCTTAACAATCAGATTTTTATTTTTTGTCATTTCGTTTTTCTGTGCATCTTCAATCATTGATTTCAATTTATCCGCTTCATCTTTAAGTGATTTATTTCCTTTAATCATTTCCGAGCCAAATAATTTGCGGATTATTCTATTTTCGAGCGAGTTGAATTTAAAATCTTCGTCCTTCAAATATTCCGAAAACGCTTCGAAAAGTTTATCGTCGTTCCAAAGTGAACTACCAAGCGAATCGCCTTTTTCGTGGGTGTTGAAATAATACGCACCGAATTTGAAAAACATTCCGCGTGCAAGCAATTGTTCAATTACTTCGGGCAGCTCTTTTGAAGCAACAACGGTATCGGGCATAATTCCACCAGCGGAAAAAACCTTCCTTCCGTTATCCGTTTTGAAAACCTTTTGCTGAATATGTTTTGGTTTTTCCAAAACTTTATCGGAATAATCTAATTTTTGAATGCATCTTCCGCTTGGCGTGTAATAGCGAGCGGTTGTTATTTTCATTGTGTTATCGTAAGGAAGCGGGATTATAGTTTGAACAAGTCCCTTGCCATAAGATTGTTCGCCAACAATTACACCTCTATCGTGATCTTGAATTGATCCGCTTACAATTTCCGAAGCGGAAGCGGAATAGCCGTTAATCAAAACCGCAAGTTTGGTTTTTCCCGCAATCGGATTTTCTTTCGCGTAATATCTTTTTGCATTAATCGAATCACGCCCAATCACAGAAACAATCAGACTTTCCTTCGGAAGAAATTTTTCCGCTACGTCAATTGCGGCATCGAGCAATCCGCCGGGATTTCCACGTAAATCGAGAACAATCCCATTTATTTTGCCTTTGTTTTTCAAATCCCGCAAAGCTTCCAAAATTTCATCGCCTGCTGTTCGTGAAAATCCGGTTAATTTTAAGTAAGCAACATCTTTATTCTTTCCACGTAAATCGTAGTAAACAAGATTTTTTATCTCAATTTCTTCCCTAACCAAATCGAAATCGAGTGTATCGCGAATTCCCTCACGCAAAATTTTTAAGTGAACTGTTGTGCCCGGTTCACCTTTTAGATGAATGCCAAGTTCATCGTAATTTTCTTTCCCCATTTTAATTCCATCGATGGAAAAAATCACATCGCCAATTCGTAAGCCTTGTCGTTGAGCGGAATAGCCGTCCATCAATTCCATAATCGTTACTTTTCCATCTCGCAAACCGATTGTAGCACCGATGCCACCGTATTTCCCGCGTGTTAGAACATCAACATCTCGTTTTTGTTCGCTATCGTAAAAAACGGTGTAAGGGTCGAGCGATTTTAACATTCCTTTAATTCCGGCTGCTACAAATTTTTCGGGATTAATTTCATCAACGTAATTAAGCGTTGCTTGTTTGTAAACTTCGCCGAAAATCTCAATGCTTCTCGAAATTCTGTAATATATATCACCATTTAGAAAAACAAATCCACTTAAAATCAAAACAAGAAACAGCGAAACAATTTTTTTATTTTTCATTACCTTCTCCATATTTGGGATGTGAAGTTACAATTTTAATAATTTCGTTTGATATGTCGTTTATCCCTCTATCTCCATTGATTAAAACAAATCTCGAATAATCTTTTGCAAGCTGCAAATAGCCTTCGCGGACTTTTTCGTAAAACATCCGTCCGGAAGTTTCTATTCTATCGAATATGCTTCCCTTAAATTGCCTTTTCCTTTCCTCAATTTTTTCAATTGTAAGATCTATAAAAAAAGTCAAATCCGGCTCATATCCTTTTAATGCAAAATTATTTAATTGCTTGATAAAATCAACACCCAAACCTCTTCCGTAACCTTGGTAAGCAATTGACGAATCGAAAAATCTATCGGAAAGAATGTAAAATCCTTCTTTTAATTTCGGAAGAATTACCTCGTTAAAAAGTTGGGAGCGACTTGCGTAGAATAAAAGCAATTCCGTTTCGGGAAACATTCCCGAGTTTTTTTTATCGAGTAAAATTTCTCTTATCTTTTCAGAAATTTCCGTTCCGCCGGGCTCTCGAATAATTAATGTTTTTTTGCCCTCTTTTTTCAGAAATTCTTCAAGCAATTTTATTTGAGTTGTTTTCCCGGAAAAGTCAAGTCCTTCAAATGTAATAAACATTTAGCCCCTTCGAAAAATTTATTTTTTTATCACGTAATCAATTTTCTTTGGAGAATAGCTCAATAATTCAATTTGTTTTGGTAGAATAATATGCGGAATAATTGCTCCGGTTGTATCTTTTAAAGCATCTTTGTAATAAACAAATGCTTTAACATCTTTGTTTGTTAATTTACCTAATAGTTCAATCCCTCCGCGGACGTTAACCGTAAGTTTTGAAGGGAAAATAATTAGCTCAACATTTTTTGGCATTCCAACAATATTAATATTTACGTTATTAATAGGTTTGTCAACAATTTTTTGGACATCAAGATAAACGTTGACATTATTAACATTAGATGTAATAAATTCCGGTAAATTTAATTTTGCGGAAACATTTGTTGGTCCTTTAATATCTGTTAGCACAATAGGTTGAGTTAAAATTGTATCAATATTTTGTATTTTAGACCTGGGACCGGAAATTTTAACTATATCCGGGTTCGTTTTCGGTTCGGAAACTATTTTATAACCTACTTCGTAATTGATTTTCAAAATAGGTTGAACATAAACATCTTTGCTTATTTTCTGTTCAAGATTAACTGTTAAAACTTCTGGCGAAATGTTTAACACATTT
>CAYZGB010000075.1:6549-10305 GCA_964477915.1 uncultured Melioribacter sp.
TAGTTTCCGAAGAAAATAAATCTTCTTTTTTAATTAACTCACGTAATTTAAAGACTTGTGATCCCTCTCTACTTTGAGGTTCAATTTTTAAATAACGATCTCCTTGCCAATAATAACCGGAAAGCACCCACCCTTGTCCTTGAACACCAACAACAACGTATTTACTTGAAATAGATGATATTGCTAAGGTCGTATCTTTTAAATTAATTTTAACCGGTAAATAAACACTTGTGTAAAAATTACTGGAAAGAGTAACTATTGCCCACAAAAGAACGGCTAAAAAAACCGTAAATAATATATGCTTCCAATCTTTTTTCATAAAATATGATGAAGAAAAATCAATAAAAAAAGGAATTTTTTCCGAACAATAAATATATGGAAAAAGGGGATAATATTTAACGTCTTAAATTCGGAAAAATTCCTTGTACTATCTAATTGATTCAAATAAATCTATTAGTTTTTGCCGATTTGCTCTTGATATTTCTCTTCCTTTAATCGGGAAATTCTCAATTTGTCGTGCAAGATGCCGAAGTTCGTGAACATTCATTTTTTGAAGTTCTTCCAAGGAAGGAATTTGAGAAGCACTTTGATCATTCATTGTAGTTTGAGTATTAGGTGAAAAATCTTCTTCTGACTTCTCTGTTACTTCATTTTCTTCAATTAACTCTTCATTATCTTTTTTTTCCGAAGATTGTTCAACTATATTTTCCTTTTCTTTATCAGGTAAATAACTTTGTTCGGTATTTTTCTGTTCATTTGTTTTCTCTTCGGAAATTTCCTCGTCGGTTTTTACTTCAAATAAATTTGTTTGAGAAGCATCCTCAATTTTTCGTTTGGTTTTTCGTTTAGCTTTTGCTTTTAAATTCTTTTTTGTTGAATAAAGAATTGTTTCAAGTTGATCATCGGGACGAGGAATTACGTGAGTTGAAACTAAATGTCCAACTCGTTGTGCCGCCGATGCTCCGGCATCAACAGAAGATTTTACCGCCGCAACATCGCCAATAATTTTAATTACAACCAATGCTCCGCCAACGTATTCTTTGCCGATTAACTTTACATTAGCCGCTTTTAACATAGCATCGGCAGCTTCGATTGCACCTACCAAACCTTTGGTCTCAATAAGACCGAGAGCAAGTTGCATAATAATTAATTAACCTTTTTTAGGAAGAATTGATTCAACTTCGCTATGAGGACGTGGAATTACGTGGACAGAAACAAGTTCACCAACTCTTTGAGCTGCTGCTGCGCCCGCATCGGTTGCAGCTTTTACTGCTCCAACATCTCCACGAACCATAACGGTAACATATCCGCCACCAATTGTTTCTTTACCAATTAATTCAACTTTAGCAGCTTTTACCATTGCGTCTGCAGCTTCAATTGAGCCAACTAACCCTTTTGTTTCCACCATTCCTAATGCGTCGAGTGCCATATTTTTAGCTCCTAATATTTATGGATATTTATTAGCAAAATAAAATTAAATGTCGATAATGTCAATAATTACTTGCTCCCGAAAAATTAAAATTTTTCCGCTTCATTAATTATTGCTACAAAAGATTCCGCCTTTAACGAAGCACCGCCAATCAATGCGCCGTCAATATTTTGTTGAGATAAAAGGCTTGCTGCATTTTCGGGTTTAACACTTCCACCGTATTGAATAATTAAATTATCCGCAATTTCTTGTCCGAACATTTCGGAGATTAATTCTCTTACGAATTTATGAGCCTCGTCGGCTTGTTCTGGTGTAGCGGTTTTTCCAGTTCCGATTGCCCAAACCGGTTCGTATGCAACAATTACATTGTGCATTTGCTCCGCCGTAAGTCCGTGTAATCCTTCCGTAACTTGTGTTTTCAATACATCTTTCATTATTCCGTTTTCTCTTTGCTCCAAAGTTTCGCCAATGCAGAAAATTACATTCAAATCTTCACTTAATGCTTTGTGAATTTTTTTGTTTATCCATTCGTTCGATTCTTCGAAAATCGCACGACGTTCGCTGTGTCCGAGTATTACATATTCACAACCAACACTTTTAAGCATTTTTGCCGAAACTTCGCCGGTAAATGCTCCGCTATCTTCATAAAACATATTTTGTGCTCCAACTTTTATCGGCGTGCCTTTTGTCAGTTCCGATGCGGTTTCTAGGGAAGTAAAAGGCGGACAAACAATTACTTCCGATTTCGGATTTTGTGGAAGATTGGATTTAATTCCGGAAATTAATTCCACGGTTCCACTAATATCTTTATTCATTTTCCAATTGCCGGCAATTACTTTTCTTCTCATTTTTTCCTCATCAATTTTTATTAAAGATTTATTGCTTCTACCCTTTTTATTTCCGGAATTGTTTCCATTAAGGTTCGTTCAATTCCGGCACGTAATGTCATTGGAATAAGCGGACAGCGTTCGCATGCTCCCGTTAATTTTACTTTTACGACGTTGGTTTCGGTAATTTCAACAAGTTCAACATCACCGCCATCCGCTACCAAATACGGACGAATTTTTTCGAGTTCTTTATTCACAAAATCAAAATCGAGCATTAAATTGTAATCTCAATTTTATTTGCAATGCTGTTTTTAATACTAATCTGTGCTGCAAGATTTCTACCGATTTCAGCAAATTTTTTGGCATACTCGGTATCTGGGTATTCTACTACAAAAGGTTTTCCGGTATCACCACCTTCACGAATTGCAATGTCAATCGGAATTCCGCCAAGGAAAATCGTATCGTTTTCCTTAGCTAATTTTTCGCCACCGCCTTCGCCAAAAATATTGTATCTTTTTCCGGTATCGGGAGCAACAAAGTAACTCATATTTTCAATAATTCCGAGAATAGGAACATTAACTCTGCGGAACATTTTCAATGCTTTGAGCGCATCGGAAAGCGAAACATCTTGTGGAGTTGTAACAATTACACCTCCGGTTAACGGAATGGTTTGCGTAAGCGTAAGTTGAATATCGCCCGTTCCAGGAGGCAAGTCGAAAATCAAATAATCGAGTTCGCCCCAATCAACATCAGACATAAATTGTTTGATTGCACCGCTTGCCATTGCTCCACGCCAAATTACCGGATCGTTGTCATCAATCAAAAATCCGATTGACATAATTTTAATTCCGTAATTTTCAACTGGAACAATTTTTTGTTTTCCGTCAACAACACGCATTTCGGGACGCTCCGAAACACCAAGCATCAAAGGAATACTCGGTCCGTACAAATCCGCATCGAGCAATCCGACTTTTGCTCCGTCCTTTGCCAAAGCAACTGCCAAGTTTGCCGCAACTGTGCTCTTCCCTACTCCGCCTTTACCGGAAGCAATGGCTATTGTATTTTTAACACCGGGTAAATACTCTTTTAATTTTTCGTCGTTTTGTGTGGTTACGTTCGAAGTCATTTCAACTTCAACTTCTACTCCGGGTAAATCGTTTTGAATTTCTTTTACTGCGTCATTTTTCATTTTATCTTTTAACGGACAAGCGGGAGTAGTTAATTCGATATTGACGTGAATTTTATCGCCGTCGATTTTAATATCTTTAACCATATTTAATGTTACAAGATCTTTATGCAAATCCGGATCTTGAACACGACGTAAAGCATTAATTACAGCATCTTTTGTAATGTTACTCATCTTTTCTATCCTGTATTTTTTTCAAATATTTAATTTTTAAAATTATGAAAAAATTTCATTCGAATTTCGATTAAATCCAAATTAGTCGTTACTGCTAATTTGCATAATGCATTATATAGGACGCTGATTTTTATGATTTT
>CAYZGB010000076.1:0-10085 GCA_964477915.1 uncultured Melioribacter sp.
ATAAATGAAGGCGAAACAGATAAGGTTGAATTCAAATCTACTCTGCGGTGAAATTTGCACACACAGAAAAAAGATAAAGAGATTGAACATGCTTCGCTGAAAACAATTGCGGCTTTCCTGAACTCTGAGGGCGGAACATTGTTGATAGGAATTGACGATAAAAGAAACGTTTTAGGATTGGATAACGATCAGTTTCAAAACGATGACAGAGCTATGCTTCATTTAACAAACTTAATTAAAGAAAGAATCGGCAAACACGTTTTAAGTTTTGTGGATATAGAAATTGAACAAATAGCAGGCAAAAAAATTATGCGTGTGGATTGCAAACCGTCGTCTGTTCCTGCATATATTATGCACAACAACACAGAAAAATTTTATATACGCACAGGCCCTTCAACAACCGGGCTTCCGGTAAGCGATATTTTCTCGTACATTCTAAACCGTTTTTACCTGCCTGTTATCAGATCGGAATATTAAAAGCCTTTCCGTTGTTTTTCTTAATAATTACCGTGACTTTAATCATTTAATGAATTAATTTGTAATTGGAATTCAAAATATTTTCATCATTATTCAATGGTAATAAAGATGGACGAGAAAAAATTTACGTGTAATCATTCCTGCAAAAATTCCTGCGAAGCCCTTCACGAAGCATTAGCATCTGAAAATAAAATTCTGCAAATGTACAAAGACGTTGTGGATGATTGCAGTCTGCTTGATGTGAAAGAATTTATCGGAAAAATGATAGATCAAAAGCGGAAAGTAATTTATGAACTGCTGCAAAAACTACAGGAAATGAGGGTAAAATCAGTTGTAATTGACGAAATTGCAGACAGCTACGAGCGGATTGGCGGGTAAAAGCAAAAAGATTGACAACGCAGTAAAGTTATAGTATATTTGCACTCGCAAAAAATTTTACATCGCGGGGTGGAGCAATTGGTAGCTCGTCGGGCTCATAACCCGAAGGTTGCAGGTTCAAGTCCTGCCCCCGCTACAAAGAAAACCGCTGTTTATCAGCGGTTTTTTATATTTTTAAAATAAAAAAGGCTGTCAAATTAATTTCGACAGCCGTCATAATTCCCCCCGGTTTCCGAACAATTCGGAATTATTCCGGTCTTCTTAAACGCCCCACGTTTTCCAGCAATTTAATCAAAAAAAGTAGAACAAAACCAATTGAAGCAAGAATCACATCATTCATATCAATCACGAACTTCTTAGAAATTCTTAACAATATTGAAACGCCTTTGGTTATTAATAAAACTGAAAAAAATACTGCGAAACCAAAAATTCCTCCTGAAAAAGGTTGAAAAAGGAACCTTGTAAGGAAATCACTTTTTCCAATATTTTTAGGTTTTGTAACCGAAGCTCTACTATCACTTTGCATATTAAATCCCTCTTATTGTGTTTAACCACTTAACTGTTATAAAAGCCAAGCAAGTGAATGAAAAAATCGTAAGCGATATGAAAATTATTATTGCTATCATAGTTGCTATATAAACAGCAATTGATGTGCCAAAAAAAAATGCTTAAAACGAAAAGATTTCCACTATAAGATATAAACATTTTTTAGTATTAAGCCTCATATATAAACAAGGTTTATAAACAACGTTTATATAATAAGCCTTGATAATAATTTTCATAATTGCTAACTTTAAATAAAAAAAGTAATTTTATGAAAAAAATTCTGATAATTCTTGTTTTTCCGATAATTCTTTATTCACAATGGTTTAATCCGCCATATCGTTTAACTCCCATCGATACTATTTATGGAAATATTCTTGCCAAAGGTTCTTTTTTCAAGAAAGGCAAAACCGATTATGTTGGATTTACAAACCAAACAATATCAAAATTCAACAGGTTGATGCGGATTACAAAATCGAACGGAGAGTTAATTGATATTATCATTCCTAAACGGAAAATCTTATCAAGATTTTTTGTTGTTAATATTGATAAAGATTCTCTTGATGAATTAATTTTTGGAGCATCAGGGCAGCATAAGTTAGAACTCTATACATTCAATGAGGGAAAAAAGAATAATTTTTTTTCATTAAATATTCCTAAACGATATTTTAATGGTAAGTTTATTGCTATTCCCGTAAAAAACCATCCCGAAGAAATTATAATAATAATAGTTTCCGTTTTGCCTGATAAAGGTTCGCTTCGTGGAATGTTCCGAATTAATTTAAAAACAAAAAAAATTTTGTGGAAACGATATTTTGCCGATGCTATTTCGGAGTATTATCAATTTAAAAAGAATAACAAAAATCTACTCGCTCTTTTCTCGTATGCGAGAAACGAAAAATTATTTTATGCAAACGGCAAATTTATTTATAAAAGGAATGAACCAAACGTAAAAGTTGATATTACAGCACCGGATTTTTCTTGCGACTCAATTTCTACATTAAAAATATATGATATTTCTAACGGAAGTCTGATATACAAGAAAAGAATTGCCGGACTTGGCGTAAAAGTAAAACGGTTTGGAGAAAAAATTAAAGGATATGATTTATTATTAAATTTTAAGCAATATTCATTTGCGAATCGTCAAACAGACAAATTGGTTGGTTTTAAGAAAAATGATTTTTCGTTAACAACATTATTAAAATACCCTCACCGTGTTCAGCATAATCAGGTTGTAAGTATGTTAAGCAACACGATTGTTCAGAAAAACGATTCGATAGCTGTTATTACAAAAAATGAGAAACTCACAGAGGTTAAATTAAGATTTCCTCCTTTAACCAAAATTGAAGATTTTTTAAAAACGCAAATCGGATACATTTACTTGGCTAAAAGCGTTCCGGGAAGCACCCTTTATGATGAAAATCAAAAAATATTATCTAAGTCAAATACAAATCTTGTGTTAATTGATAGCAAAAAAAATATATATGCCGGTTCTTTTTATATCAATGGCATAAAGAAAACCTTAATTTACCATTTACAACCATTATTTATTTTGGATAGAATTTCGGCAAAAGGTTTTCTCTATATTTTAATGCTTATTCTCTTCCTATCATTTTTCCTTTTCTCTATATGGAGTGGAACTATTTGGTTTTCGTTTATTAGAATAAAAAAACAAAATCAAGACCTTGAACAAATGACGACCAAATTATTGCAAGCCGAAAAACTATCCGCACTTGGAACAATTGCCGGTAGTATTGCACATCAAATAAATAGTCCGCTTGGTGCAATTCTTAATGCATCAGAAAGACTTAAAAAACAAGGATTGGAAGATAAAAATGTAGAGCTTATTTACAATGCCGGTGAAAGAATTAAAGTAATAATTCAAAAATTTTTACTTTCAACAAGAAAAGAAACTTCAAAAAACGTCAATTTTAATGATGTGTTCGAAAGATGGTATTCTCTTTTTTCAAAAGATTTTGCCGAACAAGGAATTAAGATAAAAACTGAAATTAAAAACGGGGATGTTTCCTTACCACTAACTTGGGACGAACTTAATGAATTAATCAACAATACAATGTTTAACGCACGAGATTCCGTAATTCTTGCTAATCCTGCTGGAGAACGAGAAATTAAAATAAAGACAGAACTTCAAAATTCTAAATTTATAATTTCAATTGAAGATAACGGATTGGGATTTGATAAAAAATACCTAAAAGATGGAATAAAAATCTTTAATACAACAAAAGAGAAAGGGAAAGGAACCGGTTTGGGGTTGTGGATTATCGACACAATATTGAAAAAAATTGGCGGTAAAATAGAATTAAAAAATGGTGAAAATGGAGCAATTGTTTTAATAAAAATACCGGTAGCAAAAAATGAATAAAGTAAAAATTTTACTTGTTGACGACGAAAAAATTGTAACCGAAGACTTATCCATTATGCTTGAGGGTCACGATTTTCATGTCGAAACCACCGTCTCTTATTCCGAAGCAATTGAATTATTGACTATTAAATATTACGATATTCTAATTACGGATATGATTTTAGCAGAATTTTCGGGAATAAAGCTTATTGAATTTGCCACCACTAATAAAAGAATTTTTGGAAGTATTCTTATTACGGGATATTCGGACGAAAACTCGATTATCAAAGCAACTAATCTTGGTGTTAACGAAATATTAAAAAAACCATTCAGCAGCGAAGCCCTTTTAGGAGCAATCGATAAAATTTTAAGAAAAAAGGAAAAAGAGGAACAAAAAGAATTAATATCGAAAAAACTTGAAGTAGAAAAAAATATTTTAATCGAAGAACTTAATAAAAAAGTTAAAAATTCACTAAAAATCATTGGAGAATCACCTAAGCTTATCTCTGCATTACGAAAAGCCGAAATACTTTCCAAACATCAATTAAATTGCTTAATTGGTGGGGAAAGCGGAACCGGTAAACAACTTTTAGCAAAATATATTCATATGCTCGGACCTCGCAAAAGCAAACCTTTTATTGAAGTTAATTGTGCCTCAATTTCGGTTTCTTTATTCGAAGCTGAATTTTTTGGCTATAAAAAAGGTGCTTTTACAAATGCAAGGGAAGCTCATGCCGGATTCTTTGAGGTTGCAAACGGAGGAATTTTATTTTTGGACGAAATTACCGAAATCCCAATGGAAATTCAGGCAAAATTACTTACTGCGGTTGAAAAAGGAGTTATTCGTCGTGTTGGAGATACAAAAGAAATAAAAATAGATGTTCAAATAATTGCTGCAACAAATCAAGATGTAGACTCGTTGGTAGAACAAAACAAAATCCGCCGAGATTTGTACCATAGGATCTCACAAGGAATTTTGATCTTACCTCCGCTCCGCGAAAGAGGCAACGACATTAAAATTCTACTTGAATATTACCTCGATTTATACGAGAATGAGTTTAATAAAAAGGCTAAAAAAATTGATGATGAACTCTGGGAAAAAATTATAAATTATTCTTGGCCCGGCAATATAAGACAATTCACAAATTTCGTTAAAAAGTGGGTGCTATTTGGAGAAAGTACACTCGAAACTAATACGGAGAGTTTATTTGAAGAAGAAAAAGGCGTACCTAAACCTGAAACCATTCTAACATTCGATTTTATTGACGGGACATTTAGCGAAATAGAAAAAGTAAAAGAATTATTAATAAATAGAATAATCGATAAGTACAACGGAAATAAATCGAGAGCAGCAAGACATTTGGGAATTACATATCAAGGACTTCTTAAAATGTTAAAAAAATTTAATGAAGGAAAAAGCGAATAAGATAAATATGTACGGAAAGATTTTGAAGGTATTCGAATGAAAAAAGCTGCTATTAATTTAAATGTATTTAATTTTTTTATTGAAGAAACCGTAAAATTTCACGAAGTGGACAGAATGGACGTGTGCAACAACGCCGTTTATTTTAACTATTTTGAAGATGCACGTCTTGAATACTCGAAAATGATTGTAGAAAAATACAACCTCGGAAAACACTTCGACGATTTCCCTTTCTTTATTATGGCACACAATGAAATCGATTACTTTACGCCGGCTTTTCTTGATGACAAATTAAAAATTTACACACGTGTTAATTTTATCGGCAATGCAAGTTTTGGTTTTGAACACGCCGTAGTTCGAGGCGAAAACGAAATAATTGCACACGGCAAAGGCGTTGTCGTGCATATCAATACAGAAACGAAAGAACCGAAAAAACTGCCGGCAGATGTTGTAAATGCAATCCGCGATTTCGAGAACGAAATCCAATAACCGAACGTGGATGATTTAGTTAATTATATTATTGAGGAAACGAAGGGATTTTTATCCGAAAATGAAGTAAATGAATTTATTTCTCAAATAGAGAATTACGCAAGCGACTACAAATTCACCAAACTTTCGTTTGCAAATTTTGAAAGAATTTTAAAATCATTATTCGATTTAAAACAATTTGTATCCGATTCTCTCAAGTTCCCCCACTACACTGAAATTATTGCACTAATTGCACATCACAGTAATTTCCTTACGAGTATTATTATTCGTTATCCCTCGCTTATTTACGTTGCAACCGATATTACAAAACTTAAAAATCCTTTTGCCGAAAAAGAACTTGAAGGCGAATTATCTCTCGGATTAAAGCGAAGAAAAACTTTTGAAAGCAAACTTAAATATTTGCGAAAGCAAAAACACAAGTACATCTTATTAATTGCCGTTGCAGATTATTTGGATTTAATTTCTCTTGAAAAAGCAATTACAAAGCTTTCTTCGTTAATGCGCTTGTTAATTAAATTCACTTTTGAGATTTCGTTGGACGAAATTAAACGAAGAAAAGAAATCAAAACTCTAAAAATAAATTACGTAATTGCTTCGCTCGGGAAACTCGGTGGTAACGAATTAAATTACAGCTCGGATGTTGATTTGCTTTTCTTTTTTGATAGAAATAAAAAAATTCGGGGAACGGATTACGACACATTTGAAATTTTAAGCGATGCAATAAAACTCTTCGCAGAAGCTTCTTCAAGGCAAACGCAAGACGGATTTCTCTTCCGTCCCGATTTTCGCTTACGCCCGGATGGAAAATATTCGCCGCTTGCAAAAACCTACACGGATTATATTCATTACTACGAAACTCGTGCCGAAAATTGGGAAAGGCAAATGTTGCTTAAACTTTCCTTTATTGGCGGAAACAAAAAAGTTTACTCAAAATTTCAAGATTTGCTTTTGCCTTTTGTTTTCCCGTCTTCAATTCCCGAAGGCATTTTCGAAAGCGTACGCAAGATGAAAAGCGAGATTGAAAATTCTGCGGAGGGGAAATACAATATAAAAAAAATCGCCGGTGGCATTCGCGATATTGAATTTTCAGTTCAATTGCTTCAAATTTTAAATGGGAAGAAAATCCCGGAACTTCGCACACCAAATACATTGGATGCAATTGAAATTCTTAAACAGCATAATTTGCTTACTAACAAAGAGGCAGATGAATTAAAATCGAATTATGTTTACTACCGCAAAATCGAACATTATTTACAATTAGTTGATGACACACAAACGCACGAAATTCCGCAAAGTGGCAAGGTGCTTGCAAAATTAACTAACTATTTCGGATTTAATAATCCGTCCGAATTTCTCAACGATTTGAATAAGCGAAGAAAAATAGTTCGGGAAATTTTCAATTCTATTGCAAATGTTAGTGATACTAACAAAGGGAAAGAAAATCTGGATTTTTTCAATGACCTAAAAAAAGCAAAACGCAATTTGGATTTACTGTTAAAAGGCAAGGGTTTAAGCGGTGTAAGAAATTACGATAAAATAACTCTTGAACGAGCCGAAAAATTAAAACC
This sequence comes from uncultured Melioribacter sp., assembly GCA_964477915.1. GTDB lineage: Bacteria > Bacteroidota > Ignavibacteria > Ignavibacteriales > Melioribacteraceae > WGAL01. Next base: position 7,241 of record CAYZGB010000076.1, read on the forward strand.
GCTTTTAATTGAAAAACTTAAATCAACTCCATTTCCCGATATTGCACTTGAAAACATTGCAAAAATTGTTTCTTCTGTTAAAATTCCCTCGATTTTATTGAAGGAAATGAATGACAAAAAATTTCTGGAATTATTTATTAATCTTTCTCTCTTTTCGGAAAGATTTGTTTCGTTAGTTCTCGAAAGCCCTAATTTTATTGACGATTTGATTTCGCGAGCATTTTTGCTCTATAATTACAAGCGAATTAGCAACACGAGAAAATTAATTTTTTTTGTTGTTTGTAAAATTGTTTCGAAAACAATTAACCCGAATGAAGCCGGGGAAATTATTGCGGATTTCGCTACTGAAAAAATTAAAGAAATTGCGAAAGAATTTTTCGATGACGAAATTTTCATTGCTTCACTCGGCTCACTTTCTACTCGCACAATGAATTACCGCTCCGATATTGATTTAATTATTATAGCGAAAAATTCGGCAAACCAAACTTCATTAAATTCAAAAGCAGAGAAGTTTATTGAAAAATTAAAAAATTCACTTTCCCCTTTTTCCATTGATTTTCAATTACGCCCCGAAGGGAAAAGTTCGCAGCTTATTTGGGGAATTGACGCCGTTCAAAAATATTTTGGAAACCGAATTTCCGCTTGGGAATTACTAGCTTTTAGCAAAATACGATTTGTTTACGGAAACAAAAACACATTCGAAAAATTTTTTGAAATTTATTTACAAAAGATTAAAGGAATTAACCGTAAACAATTTTTAACCGAATTAAAATCAATTTACGGCAAACTTTTACAACACAAAAACAAATTCACGCAAACATTTAATCTCAAATACTCACACGGCGGAATTACCACAATTGATTTTATTCGTTTGCCTCAATTAATCTTTGAACATACCGAAATTTTAATTAACGTTATTTTAAATAACTCCGAAACCCCGATAAATACTGCGTTTGATAAATTAAGAATGGATTATCTTACTTTAATTATTGCCTTACAAACACTTTTTGTTTCATCGGAATATTCCTTGCCTCAAAAGGAAGAAGAAAAACATCGATTTGAATTATTTTTACGGCACTTAAATTCATTTGAAATTTATAGTAAATTAAATCAATCGAAAAATCTTGTAGTAAAAGAATTTGAGAAGTTCTATGGATAAATTTCGTTTCAACATAAGAAAATACCAACACATGATTTTTTTCTTATTGATTTTTATTATTTATAATTTAACAACAGCACCAAGCGTTGTAGAAATTGATTCAGGCGAACTTGCCACAATTCAACTTCTTCCGGGAGTTGCACATCCGACCGGCTACCCTATTTTTACTTTGCTTGGATATGTCGTTTCGAAAATCATTCCCATTACACCGAAAATTCTTTTGCTTAACAAATTGGCGATGCTCTACGTTTTTCTTTCGTTAATTGTTTTTTACCAAACGAGCATTCTTCTATTAAAGCAAACAAATATTAGCAAAGAAATCTCAAGTCCATTTGCAATTTTATCGACATTACTACTTGCTTTTTCCGTTACATTTTGGAAACAAAGCGTTTCGGTTGAAGTCTATTCGCTTCATCTGTTTTTACTACTTTACACAATTAAACGGCTAATCATTGCAAACGAAAACGGAACTAAACGTAACTGGATTTATTTTGCAATCGCTTTGGCTTTTGCTTTCGGAAATCATATGACAACAGTAATGATTTTGCCTGCTGTTGCTTTCCTTTATTTCAAACAAAACGGATTTACAAAAAACTCATTCACGCTGATTTTACTGATGCTCGGGGTTTTTATCCCGTTATTTATTGCCGAATATTCAATTTTAATTTTACTTGCACACACTCATCCAAAATTAAATTGGGGCGATGTCGAAAATGTTCAAAATCTTTTTGCTCATCTTACCGGCAGACAATATCGCGTCTGGATGTTTTCCGGACTTGCAGTTGCAAAAAAGCAATTGGCTTATTTTCTAATCAATCTTTTTACCGAATTTGCCTACGTTGGGTTGCTTTCGGTTTTTGTGGGGATTTTCGCATTAAAAAATTTGTGTAAAGATTATTTGATTTTCTTTTCCGTTCTTGCTCTTTCCGTAATATTTTATGCAATCAATTACGATATTCACGACATCGATTCGTATTTCCTTTTCGCTTACGTGTCGTTTGCTTTCTTTTCTCTTTTCGGTTTTCTTTCTATTTATGATTTCCTTAAAAAACAATTTGATAAAAAAATAATCGTTCTCATTTTATTGACTTTCCCTTTTGTTGAATTAGTTGTTTCTTTCGGAAGTGTTTCGCAAGCGAAAAATTTTGTTTTTGAAGATTACACAAAAGAAGCATTGAATTTATTGGACAAGAATTCACTCGTGTTAACTTACCAGTGGGATTACTTCGTTTCGCCTTCGTATTATTTCCGCTATATTGAAAATTTTCGATCTGACGTTGCTGTTGTCGATAAAGAATTATTGCGTCGCTCTTGGTATTACAAACAACTCGGAAGCAATTATCCTTTTGTTTTCAACGGTTTGCAAAAAACGGTAAACGATTTTCTCATTGCGTTAAAGCCTTTTGAAACGGGTGGAAAGTTTAATTCGGCATTGCTCGAAAAACTTTACCGCAAAATTATTTCCGGAATTATCGCAAACAATGTCAAAGTGCGTTCCGTTTACATTGGTCCCGAACTTGTAGATAACGAACTAAAACGTGGTGAATTTGTTTTACCGCAAGGTTACGAACTTATTCCGGAAGGCTTATTTTACAAGGTAGTTCCCAAAAGCAAATATTACGATTTGCCGTTTAAAAATTTTTCAATACGTTTTGAGAACGCACCGCAAAACCGTTACGTAAAACA
>CAYZGB010000077.1:0-10021 GCA_964477915.1 uncultured Melioribacter sp.
TTCATAAATCTGAATACGATAAAATTATTGATGACCCAGAAAAATACATAAAAAAGATCATTAAAATATAAGATACAATGGATTAGAGGCGGTTAACAAGTGGTTTAACACTGATAGAAAAACGCGATGCATAAATTTTGTATTTTATTTTAAAGTTTCTCGAAATGTTTTTCAGCAATTATCGGCTTGCCCTTAGCATTTCTAAAGATAACAACGGTGTGCGAAAATTGATTTTCCCGTAATAATATTGTATTTTTTTAAGTACAAAATAAGGTGAATACTATGAGAACAATAAACTTTGAACAAAATATAAAATCTTTATCTGAATTTAAAGAGAATGCTTTACAACTATTAAAACAAATAAATACTACCCGTCGTCCTTTAATAATAACTCAACATGGAAAAAGTAAAGCTGTATTAATGGATGTAAGTGAATATCAGAATTTAATTGAAAAATTAGAAATTTTGGAAGATATTTATGCTTCGGAAAAACAGATAGCGGAAGGGAAAGGGATTTCTCATAATCAAGTTAAGGAAGAATTGCTAAAAAGATTTAAATAATGAAGATTATCTAGTCACCGCTTTCAAAATCTCAATTGACGGACATTGCGGAATATATTGCTTTAGACAAGCCAAAAGCAGCTAATCGATGGTTAAAAAATCTATTTAAAGAAGTTGAAAAGTTAAAATTGTTTCCAAAGTCAGGTCGTAAAGTACCTTAAATAAGTCAAGATAAAATACGAGAAATTATATTTGGTAATTATAGGATAATCTACAAAATTGAAAAGGATGTAATAATTATTGCATCAGTTCGTCATGGAAAACAATTATTCAATAGTGATGAGTTAAAATAAAAACACTAAAAAGTCTGCTGACAAAACTCTCACTACGGATTTTGAATTAATCATTATTCTTTTTATTTTGACAATTCAATAATTCAAAGGAAAAAATATCGGGAAAATCTTTACTTTTTATTGTAAGAAATATTTCGTTTTAGAACGTTTATTTCCCGGTATTTTCATTTCGAAAATACCTGCACATTTAGAACATTAAAATCGGTTTAACCAATGAAAAAATTTTTCGGATTACTAATATTCTTAATCGCATTAAGCGGTTGCGAAAAAAATTTTGACGGAATAGTAGAAACGGAAAATCCCGGAGCGGGATATTCAATTGTTTCCGTTTCCGTCCCCGATACGTTTAGAGTAAATCAGAATTCCGACATTGAATTTTCGGTAGTTGTAAATGCAGAATCGACAAAACCTGATCTTTATGCATATTTGAAAAAAGGGAATAAAACAATTGCTTCTTCGCCTTTAAGTTATTCTGTAAATTCGTCAACCGGTTTTATAGAGTATAGCGGCAATTTCCAAAATGAGAATTTAGGAAACACCGGATTTTATTCATTTTCCCTTTACGACGATAACAAAATGCTTTTTACTTCTACCATTTACATAATCGGAAACAATGAAAAGCCAATCGTTTCGGATTTATCGATGCCCGATTCTGTTGCAATTGGCGAAACGTTTATTTTCAATATTAAGGCAAGCGACCCTGACGGAAGCGGCGATATTGCCGGTGTTTATTACAATGTTTATACGCCGGACGGAAATCTTGTTACAAATTCGCAAGGCATTTCCGATTTTCCGCTTTCGGATAACGGTGATACTGATATTTCGGGCGATGAAGTTGCCAACGACCAAATTTACACTATGAAACTTGCCTTTCCAAGCGGCTCGCAAACCGGCACTTGGCAATTTAAGTTTTTTGCAATTGATAGAGCAAGAGAACAAAGCAATGTAATTACACATAATCTAACGGTTAGCCAATGAAAAAAATCCTTTTAATTTTAGTTTTGCCTCTTTTTGTTTTTGCACAATTTAAGCCCGTGCAGTTCGATTTTTCGCATAAAAAATTAGCAAAAATTTCAAGCGATAAAACACCGCTCGGAAATTCAATCAACGATATTCTTGTAATGGGCGATACCGTTTGGGTTGCAACCTCAAAAGGTTTAAGTGTTACTTTTAACGGTGGAAGTTCGTGGCAAAATTTTTACGGCAGTGATACTTTCGGAAGTGAGTCGGCAATTGCATTGGAATTTTCGAACGGTGTGCTTTACGTAACCACGGGGCATTACGAAACCGGCTACGACGGAAATCCCGTAATTACCGGTAGTGGCTTGCGAATTACTACGGATTTCGGCTCGACGTGGATTTCCGTTCCACAATCGGTTGATGAACAAGGCGATTCTCTAATTACTTATGGAATAAATACAATTCGTGCTTTGCCGATTACCGTTCCGCAGCAAAATGTTTCGTACGATATTGCAGTGTTGAACGATACGATTTACACAACATCTTGGGCGGGCGGCTTGCGTAGAATTCCGCTTGCGACGCTTTTGCAAAATCCCGAAGCAAAATGGGAGCGTGTTGTTCTTCCGCCCGATTATCTCGCTTCGATTTCGCCGGATGATACGCTTAATTTTTCTTTACAACCGCAAGCCGGTGCTTTCGGACCGGAGCATTATTTAAATCACGTGGCTTTTTCGGTTGTTGTTACGGATTCGGGTTATCTTTATGTTGGCACGGCAAACGGAATTAACAAATCCACCGACAGAATAAGTTGGCGAAAATTCAATTACCAAAATCAAATTGACGGCATTAGCGGGAATTTTATTACGTCGCTCGGTTACGATAAAAGAACGAAATCAGTTTGGGCAACAACTTGGCCTGCTGTTGACGAAAACGAATATTACGCCGTTAGTGCAACATTTAACGGCGGTTCAAGTTGGCGGATTTTCCTTGACGGCGAACAAGGACACGGTTTCGGATTTTTGAATACTTCAACCGGAAGCGAAGTTTTCGTCGCATCGGATAACGGAGTTTTCCGAAGCGATAACAACGGAACGGATTGGTATCTTCCCCTTGAAATTATTGACGATGAGAGCGGTCTTTCTTTCGATTCGTTTGTAAAATATTATTCTTGCGATGCCGTGCAAAAATCGAATGGCGAAAAAAATATTTGGGTAGGTTCATCGCAAGGTTTGGCAAAAGAGATTGAACAATCGAACGAAGGAATGTGGGAAGGTAAATGGAATCTTTACGTTGCGAGTGCACCGCTTGAAAATGCGGACGAAACTTACGCTTTCCCAAATCCTTTCAATCCAAATTTGAGGCAAGTAAAAATAAAATACAATGTTAAAACCGATAACACACCGGTTACAATCCGCATCTTAAATTTTAATATGCAAATTGTAAAAACCTTAATTCAAAACGCACCGCGTAATGCCGGCGAACAAATTGAAGTTTGGGACGGAAAAGACGAAGGCGGGTTAACCGTTCCGAACGGCGTTTATTTTTATGTTGTTCAACGAGGCGATGCGGATAAAATCCACGGAAAAATTATGGTGTTGCAATGATAAAAAAAGTTTTCTTTTTGCTTATACTCGGATTTACTTTTGCGAATGCACAACCGCAAGTTTCCGATATTTCGAGCGCTGCCGGTTCGTTTTCCCGTTTCGGTTTCGGACCTCGCGGAATTGCAATGGGGAATGCTCTTTCGGCAGTTACAGACGGGAATTTGGTTGCTTACTATAATCCTGCACTTGCTTCTTTCCAAGGCGAAACACATTTCCAAACATCGCATATGTTTCTTTCGTTTGATAGAAGTATGAATTTTATTGCCTTTACCAAACGTTTTGATTTAAACCGCGGTGGCAAAACGGCAACGGCGGGAATTAGTGCGGGAATTATTAATGCGGGCGTTTCGAACATTGACGGACGTGATGCACAAGGAATTAAAACGGGCGAACTTTCCACTTCCGAAAATCAATTTTTCGTTGCGGTTTCTTCCCGTATTTCCGAAAAATTTGCAATCGGTTTCAATATTAAAATTTATTACTATTCACTTTACGAAAATTTTTCCGCAACCTCTGCGGGACTTGATATCGGTGCAATTTATAAATTCAATTCAAATCTAAATTTCGCTTTTACCGTACAGGATATTAATTCGAAATACAAATGGGATTCCTCCAAAATGTACGGATTGGACGGCAAACTAACCGTTGCAAATTTCCCGATGCTTTTCAAACTCGGAGCGTCGTATTCAATCCCGAACTATAAATTGCTTGTTGCCGGCGAATTTGAAATTTCCAATTTCGGTTCCAAATATTTTCGAATTGGTGCTGAGTACGAACTTGTGGAAAACTTTTTCGTTCGAGCCGGCTTGGATGGTTTGAATCTTGCAAACTTCGACGAACCAATTCGTCCTTCCGCCGGATTTGAATATTCACATCGCATCGGGAATTTAATGCTTGGTGTAAATTACGCCTTTGCTTACGAGCCATTTTCAACCGGCGATAGACATATTGTAGGAATTATCTTAAATTTCTGATTTTAAAACGGAGAACTTAAATTGAATAGATTAGCAGTTGTAATTTTACTTTCGTTTACAATTACTTTGTACGCACAAGAAGGTGGCGGACTTTCCTTTCTTAAAATCGGTTTTGATGCTCGCAACGTTGCACTTGGCGATGTTGGAGTGGCTTCCGGTAATGATGTTTCCGCTGTTGCTTACAATCCGGCTAATTTAATAATACAAAACAAAACACAAATTTCTTTTACACACAATTCGTGGATGACCGATGTTGCAAGCGAATTACTCGGTGCAAAATTTTCTTTGTTCGGATTGAACTTCGGGTTGCAAATAAATAGCACGGCGATAAAAAATATCGAAATTCGTGAACGTCCGGGCGAAGCAATTTCCACTTTTAACGCTTCTTATTTTACAGGTGGATTGGTAACGGGATTTGACGTAACGAAAAATATTTCTGCCGGAATTGGCGTAAAATATATTTACGAATCTCTTTTTACCGATGATGCGTGGGGCTTCGGCTTTGATTTTGGAGCGAGATATTCGCACATCGCAAAAAATTTTGATTTGGCTTTATCTATTCAAAATATTGGCTCGATGAATAAATTAAAAGAAACCTCAACAAAATTACCTTCCTCAATTTCATTTGGTGCTTCTTATTTAATTCCGCTTAATACCGAAAATTTTAGTGTTAGCGGATTCGCATCGATTAGAAAATATTTTAACGAAAGCACAACACATTTTAACTTGGCAGCCGAAGGAAGTTACAAAAAAACTGTTCATTTAAGATTAGGTTACCAATCCGGTTACGAAGCCCGTTCATTTTCGGGCGGACTTGGATTTTCGTGGAAAGGTTTTGAAATCGATTACGCATTTGCACCTTTCGGCTACGATTTGGGAAACTCACACGTAATTGGTGTAAAGTACACTTTCTAATTTCTTATTCTTTTTCACCGGTTTAATCTCATAATGAAATTGAATAAATAATTTTAATAATATTTCGAAAAAATATTTTCTTGATTTCACAGTGTTTCCGTTGAAAAAAGAAATACTTAAATTCATAATTTATTTTTGTAATTTCTAAAAAGCCAATTATCGAAAGGAGAAAATTAATGCCTCAAAACAGAATTGAGAAAATTGCACAAAAATTTGCTGTGGATTTACAAACCGGTCAACGAGTTCACAGCGGAGATATTATTTCAATTAAACCGGCTCATGTAATGACGCACGATAATACTGGTGCGGTAATGATTAAATTTCAGAAAATAGGTGCGAAAAAATTTGCAAATCCTCGCCAGCCCGTTTTTACGCTCGATCACAACATTCAAGATAAAAGTGAAAAAAATATTGCCAAGTACAAAAAGATTGAAGATTTCGCAAAACAAATGGGAAACGATTTTTATCCTGCCGGACGAGGAATTGGACATCAAATAATGATTGAAGAAGGCTACGCTTGGCCTGGAACGCTCGTAGTTGCTTCGGATAGCCACTCGAATATGTACGGCGGAATTGGTGCATTGGGGACGCCAATTGTTCGCACGGATGCAGCTGCCATTTGGGCAACTGGACAAACTTGGTGGCAAATTCCGCCTGTTGCAAAAGTTGTTCTAAAAGGAAAACTTCGCAAAGGTGTTAGCGGAAAAGACGTAATAATTGCATTGAGCGGATATTACAAAAACGATGAAGTATTAAATCACATAATTGAATTTCATGGTGAAGGTGTTAAAGAATTAAGTCTTGAACAACGTTTAACAATTGCGAATATGACAACTGAATGGGGAGCCTTGGGAGGTGTTTTCCCTACTGATGAAATTACATTTGAATGGTTACGCAAAAGAGCGGCATTTGTAGAAAAACGTGGACTTGCCGGTGTTCCTTCCGATACCGACGGGAACGGAAAGCATCCGCGAATGAATTTTGAACGAATTGAAAAATTAGAACAATCCTTAAATCAATTTGAACCGGACGATAACGCATACTACGCAAAAACATTAACGATTGATTTATCGACAATCACTCCATACGTTGCCGGACCTAACAGCGTTAAAGTTGCAACACCGGTTGGTGAACTTTCTAAAAAACAAATTAAAGTTGATAAAGCATATTTGGTTTCGTGTGTTAACTCGCGAAATGAAGATATAGCAGAAGCGGCGGAAATTTTGCGTGGAAAAAAAGTTGCACCGCATGTTAAATTTTACATTGCTGCGGCTTCAAGTGAAGTTCAAGCGGAAGCCGAACGCCGTGGCGATTGGCAAACTTTATTAGAAGCCGGAGCAATTCCACTGCCGCCGGGATGTGGACCTTGCATCGGTTTAGGTGCGGGATTACTCGAAGATGGTGAAGTTGGAATTTCCGCAACAAATAGAAATTTCAAAGGGAGAATGGGCTCACCAAATGCAGAAGCCTATCTTGCTTCGCCAGCAGTTGTTGCTTATTCGGCAATGAAAAGATACATTGATTTTGCTTGGGAAGATGAAGTTCCGATTGAAATTAAAGGCGAAATTACTATTCATCCTAAGCCTGAGCGTAAATCTGTTTCCGTTTCGATTGCAGAAGGTTTTCCTGAAAAAATAAGAGGAGAAATCATTTTTTGTCCTGCGGACAATATGAATACAGATGGAATTTATCCAGGGAAATACACTTACATTGATGATTTCAAACCGGAAGATCAAGCAAAAGTTGTAATGGAAAATTATGACCCGGAATTTGTTAATATTGCCAAAAAGGGTGACATTCTTATCGGTGGATTTAATTTTGGAACCGGAAGTTCACGGGAACAAGCTGCAACGGCACTAAAATACAAGGGAATTAAATTAGTTATTGCCGGTTCGTTCAGTGCAACATATATGCGGAACGCAATAAATAACGGATTTCTTGTTATCGAACAACCCGAATTGGTAAATGATTTAAAAGCGAAATTCGGTACACAAGAGCTAACTATTAAAACAAACTTAATTGCTGAAATTGATTTTATTAATTCTAAAATTATTGTGGATGAAAAAGATTATCCAATAAATCCGGTTGGAAAAGCTGCACAAGAATTAATAGTTAAAGGTGGACTTGAAAACTGGGTAAAAGAAAGGATTTAGAATATTATTGTTTGTGAATTTCAATAGCACGATAAAAATATTAATATAGTAGGTTAATGAGTATTAATTTATTCACATAAGTTATTGCCAACAGACCGTCTAAAAGTTAAATAACCTTCGAGAAAAAGAAACTCGAAGGTTTTTTATTTATATCATTCAATTTCATACTGAAAGCACAAAACTAAAGCACAAATATTCTCGGTGTGATTAAGGATTTCTTTAAAATTCTTTATAAAGTTCGGAACTTTTGGTATATTTTAATCTTTAATAAAATCGGATATAAAAATCCTAAGAAATATAAATTAATTACACAATAAATTTGGAGAATTTATGGCAAACGAAGTAATTAAAGCTACAATGGACGGTAATGAAGCCGTTTCGAATGTAGCGTTCCAGTTAAGCGAAGTAATTGCTATATATCCTATCACACCTTCCTCGCCAATGGGTGAACATTCCGATGCTTGGTCTGCTGCAGGTAGAAAAAACATTTGGGGAACAGTTCCTTCTGTTACTGAAATGCAATCGGAAGGAGGTGCCTCTGGTGCTGTACACGGTTCGTTACAAGCAGGTGCTTTAACAACTACATTTACGGCATCGCAAGGACTTTTGTTGATGATACCGAATATGTATAAAATTGCCGGTGAACTTACGCCCGCCGTATTTCACGTTTCGGCTCGTTCACTTGCTGCGCAAGCACTTTCTATTTTTGGCGATCACACGGACGTAATGCAAGTACGCCAAACCGGTTTCGGATTAATTGCTTCCGGGTCGGTTCAGGAAGCACAAGATATGGCAGCCATTACACATAAAGCAACATTGGAATCAAGAGTTCCTTTTGTTCACTTTTTCGATGGCTTCCGTACTTCTCACGAAATTCAAAAAATTGATAAAGTTACACCAGAACAACTTCGTGAATTAATTGATGATGAATATGTAAAAGCTCACAAGGAAAGAGCAATGAACCCGGATAAACCATTTATCCGCGGTACATCGCAAAATCCGGATGCTTATTTCCAAGGAAGAGAAACCGTAAATAAATATTACTTGGCTGCTCCGGCAATCGTTCAAAAAGCAATGGATGAATTTGCTCGCATAACTGGTCGCCAATACAAAATTTACGATTATTTCGGTGCTCCTGATGCTACAAAAATAGTTGTACTAATGGGCTCCGGGACAGAAACTGCTCGTGAAACCGTTGAATATATGAACGAGCATATGGGCGAAAAAGTTGGTGTTCTCGCTGTTCATCTTTACAGACCTTTCTCTGTTAAGGATTTTGTTGATGCAATTCCCGAAACAGTTGAAAAAATTGCTGTTCTCGATAGAACAAAAGAAGTCGGGTCAACAGGCGAACCGCTTTATCTTGATGTTGTTACAGCATTTGCCGAAACACCTGAAAGAAAAACTCCGGTCATCGTTGGCGGACGTTACGGACTTTCATCGAAAGAATTTACTCCTGCAATGGTTAAAGCCGTTTTCGATAATCTTGATGAAGATGAACCGAAAAATCACTTTACCGTTGGTATTCACGATGACGTAACGAATACAAGCCTCGAATTTGATAAATCTTTCGTAATTGAAAGCGATGAATTTACGAAATGTATGTTTTACGGATTAGGTTCAGACGGAACGGTTGGTGCAAACAAAAATTCTATTAAAATTATTGGTGAAGAAACCGATAACTTTACACAAGGCTATTTTGTTTACGATTCGAAAAAAGCCGGTTCAACTACGGTTTCGCACTTACGTTTTGGACCAAAACATATTCGTTCAACTTATCTAATTCAAAAAGCAGATTTTGTTGGCTGCCATCAATTTACATTACTCGATAAATTCGAAGTCCTTAAAAATATCAAAAAAGGCGGTACTTTCCTTTTGAACAGTCCTTATCCGGCAAACGAAGTTTGGGATAAATTACCTCGACCCGTTCAGGAAGGTATCATCGAAAAAGAACTTAAATTCTACGTAGTTGATGCTTACAAAGTTGCTAAAGAAACCGGAATGGGAGCAAGAATTAACACGATTATGCAGACTTGCTTTTTCGCTATTTCCGGAATTTTGCCACAAGACGAAGCAATTGCAAAAATTAAAAATGCAATTCAAAAAACATACGGAAAAAAAGGTGAAGACGTTGTAAATAAAAACTTTGCCGCTGTTGATAATGCATTGGCAAATATGCACAAAATAGAATATCCGAAAGAAGTTACAAGCAACGTTGAATTTCCACCACCTGTACCGGATGAAGCTCCCGATTTTGTACGCGATGTTTTAGGAGAACTGATTGCGGGACGTGGTGATGATGTTCCGGTAAGTAAATTCCCTGCGGACGGAACTTATCCTTCCGGTACAACTCAATGGGAAAAACGTAACATTGCACTTGAAGTTCCAGTTTGGGAAGCAGACTTGTGTATTCAATGTAATAAATGTACACTTGCTTGCCCGCACGCAGCAATTCGTGTAAAACAATATGACAAAAAACATCTCGAAAACGCACCCGAAACATTTAAATCTGTTAAAGCACGCGGTAAAGATCCGGATATGGCTTACACAATCCAAGTTGC
>CAYZGB010000078.1:0-9938 GCA_964477915.1 uncultured Melioribacter sp.
AATTCTCTTCAAGGAACGGCTAATTTATTAAAGATGGGCGGTTGGACAATTCTTACCGCAATAAATGTAATGGTTTTCAGCCTTGTCCATAATCCTTGTTCCACAACCATTTACACAATCTATAAAGAAACCGGAAGTGCAAAATGGACGGCGGTTGCAACGTTTCTTCCGTTATTAATGGGATTTGTTTTAACCTTTCTAATTACGCAAATTTATTATTTACTTTTTTAATAAACGATTTATTCCGTCAACAAGTTTATTTTGCTCTAATTTTTGCAATTAATGTTTATTATGCGGGAATGCAGAAATTTGTAAAAAAAAGGCTACCATTTCTGGTAGCCTTTTAAGTTTATTAAAATGGATTGCTATTAAACAATTCCTTGATCCATCATTGCATTAGCAACTTTCAAGAAACCACCGATGTTAGCACCGTTAACATAGTTACCCGGAGTTCCGTAAGCTTCGGCAGTATCTTTACAAGTTTTGTGAATACTCTTCATAATTTGATGAAGTTTGTTGTCAACTTCTTCACGTGTCCAAGAATAACGCATACTGTTTTGTGCCATTTCCAAACCGGAAACTGCTACACCACCTGCATTAGCTGCTTTTCCAGGAGCATAAAGAATTTTGTTATCTAAGAATATTTTAACAGCATCAAGATTTGAAGGCATATTTGCACCTTCGCTTACCAAATAAACGCCGTTGTTTAATAAGTTTTGAGCATCTTTGCCGTTAATTTCGTTTTGTGTTGCACTTGGGAATGCACAATCTGCTTTGTGATCCCACAACGGATTATGGTCTCTTTCAGGATCAACTGGAGTGTAAACAGCGTTCGGATATTTTTCAACATATTCTTTAATTCTTCCGCGTTTAACATTCTTAAGTTCCATTACAAACGCAAGTTTTTCACGATCGATTCCTTCTTCGTCGTAAATGTAACCGCTTGAGTCGGAAAGTGTTACTACTTTACCGCCCAAATCAAGAATTTTTTCTACTGTATATTGAGCAACGTTACCCGAACCTGAAACGAGGCAAGTTTTGCCTTCTAATGTTTCTCCACGTGTTGCAAGCATTTCAGCTGCAAAATAAACAGAGCCGTAACCGGTTGCTTCGGGACGAATTAACGAACCACCCCAGTTCAAACCTTTTCCGGTAAGAACGCCGGTAAATTCGTTGCGTAGTTTTTTGTATTGCCCAAAAAGATAACCGATTTCGCGACCGCCAACACCAATATCGCCAGCAGGAACGTCAGTGTTTGGTCCAATATGGCGGAAAAGTTCGGACATAAAGCTTTGGCAGAATCTCATTACTTCTGCATCGCTTTTGCCTTTCGGGTCGAAATCCGATCCGCCTTTACCACCGCCCATAGGAAGTGTTGTAAGGCTGTTTTTGAATACTTGTTCAAAAGCTAAGAATTTCAAAATACCCAAGTTTACAGATGGGTGGAAACGCAATCCGCCTTTATAAGGACCGATTGCACTGTTCATTTCAATTCTGAAACCGCGATTGACGTGGACTTCGCCGTTATCATCAACCCAAGGAACTCTGAACATTATTACGCGTTCAGGTTCAACCATTCTTTCGATGATTTTGTTTGCGCGGTATTCGGGATGTTTATCGAGTACCAACGCAAGTGATTCTACCACTTCCTGCACTGCTTGGTGAAATTCCGGTTGTGCAGGGTTTTTTGCGATTACTTCTTCCATTAATTCTTTAACGTAATCAGACATGATTTACTCCAATCATTTTATTTATGGAATTATACATTAATAAGGGATGAAATCTTTTGAATTGATTTCGTTTGTTTTGCCCTAATGAATTGTTACTTATTAACGGATGTTTTGTTTTGAAACAACCTAAATATTTATATCTAATAATAAGCAAATTACCTAATTAAATTCTTTTTATATACACAAATTAGTTTAGACTTCCAACTTGTGCAAGAAAAATTTTAAAAATTTGTTTTAAATCACAATTCATTTTAACTACGTTAATCTTGTTAATCCGGTTGTTCGGTAAATTCATTAAAATATGGAATTTGTTCTAATTCGTTCATCATTGAATCTTTGTAAACAATGTATTTTTTTATAAATTCTTTTTTTACAGGTTTCGAGGGCGGGAATTTCATTCTCAAGTAATTAACCGGTTTGCCATTTACCCAAAATCTAAAATCAAGATGAGGTCCGGTAGATAATCCGGTGCTACCAACGTAACCGATTACTTGACCTTGCCTAACTTTAGCACCTATTCGAATTCCTTTGGCGTAGTGAGAAAGATGCATATATCCGCTTGTGTAAACTGAATTGTGTTTTATTCTAATGTAATTCCCTTCTGCTCGTTTCCTTCTTTTTTCAATCACAATTCCGTCGCCAACTGAATGCACGGGCGTTCCGATTGGTGCAGCAAAATCAATTCCCAAATGCGGGCGATAACGATGTAGAATAGGATGATAACGGTGATAAGAAAATCGTGACGAAATTCTCGTAAATTTTAATGGTGCTTTTAAGAAGGCTTTACGCAAGCTTCCGCCGTTTTCGTCGTAGTAATCAATATCGCCGTTTTGACTAAAACGGAATCCGTAAAATTTTTCGCCGAGATGTTCAAACATAACCGCTTTTATTATTCCAACACCGGCATATTCGTTGCCTATGTAATTTTCGTCGAAAATTACTTTGAATTTATCACCGTTGCGGACTGCATTAAAATCGATTTGCCACGCAAGTATTTCACTCATTCTTAAAGCAAGTACCGGACTTACGCCAATTTCTTCCATTGTTACCCAAAGCGAGTTTTTTACAATTCCGCCGACTTTTCTTTCATTGTGTGTAATCTTCTTTTGTTTGACTTGAACGTTAATGAGCGAATCGGAAAAATCGAAAAGGACGAAATTTACAGGATCAATTTCGTAAACGAAGTACTTTAATTTATTAAGCGAATCTTTTGTAACATAGCCAGCGTAAAAATGCTTGGGACGAATTTTCCTAACATTAAAGATTGGTTCGGAGGTTTTTTCCATATCAATAATTTGTTTGTAAGAAAGTCCGAAAGGATGTAAAATATCGGAAATATTTTCGCCTTTTAAAACCACACCGGAATGTTCAATTAATGAATCAACAACAAGTCCGTATTCATTTTTAACCGGTTCCGGTTTCTTTTTAATTTTAGTACTATTTGTTTCTTGTTTTTGTGTACAAGCATTTAAAACTAAAAGAGAAAAAAGAACTAAAAAAATTAGTGCTTTTGTTTTTTGGGGGAAGCTTATCATTTTGTTCACAGCAAATTACTCAATATTATTTTTATTATATTATCGGACGTAACACCTTCAGCTTCGGCTGCAAAACTCGGTATAACACGATGTCGAAGTATGGGAAAGGCAATATTTTCAATATCTTCCTCATTCGGGGAAAATCTTCCGTTTAATACTGCTCTTGCTTTAGCAGCTAAAATCATAAATTGGGAAGCACGTGGTCCGGCACCCCATTGAACATATTTTTTAATTTCTTCGTTGTCTGATTTTTCGGGACGCGTTGCTGAAACAATTTTAACCGTTTTTTCGATTAAATTATCAGCAACAGGTACTCTTAAAATCAATGAAATAAAATTATCGAGTTCTTCTCTTGAAATAATTTTGGATAGTTGCACATCTTGTGGAACGGTTGTTCTTTTTACAATTTCAATTTCTTCATCGTCAGTCGGGTAATCAACAAGTAAATTAAACATAAATCTATCCAACTGAGCTTCGGGCAAAAGGTAAGTTCCTTCTTGTTCAATTGGATTTTGAGTTGCCAAAACAAAGAAAGGGCGGGGAAGTTCAAACGCTTTCCCCGAAGCAGTTACTTGTCCTTCTTGCATTGCTTCCAAAAGTGCGGCTTGTGTTTTAGGTGGTGTACGGTTTATTTCATCGGCTAAAATTACATTTGCGAAAACAGGACCTTTAATAAATCGAAAAATTTTTTCACCAGTTGTTTTATCTGTTTCAAGAACTTCCGTTCCCGTTATATCCGAAGGCATTAAGTCCGGCGTAAATTGTATTCTCTTAAAAGATAAATCGAGAACATCAGCAAAAGTTTTAATAAGTAATGTTTTTGCAAGCC
The DNA here is from genome assembly GCA_964477915.1 of uncultured Melioribacter sp. Taxonomy (GTDB): domain Bacteria; phylum Bacteroidota; class Ignavibacteria; order Ignavibacteriales; family Melioribacteraceae; genus WGAL01. Next base: position 4,095 of record CAYZGB010000078.1, read on the forward strand.
CTGGAACACCAACTAATAAAGAATGTTTTCCGGTAAGTAACGAAATAAATAATTTTTCGATAATGTCTTTTTGCCCAACAATAATTTTTTCTATTTCTTTATAAATTGCGTCAGCCTTATTTTTCAGTAACTCGACGAGTTCCACATCATTTTTGTGCATAAAATTCAGTCCCAAAATTAATTTAAAGTCTTATTTCCCAGTAGATTTTACTTTTAATTTCTTTCAGCCATTGTTGATAAAGCTTTTGTTTTTTACGTAAAATTGCAAGTTGTTTTATATCGTCGTAATCTTTATCAGGATCAGGTTTGTGTTGTTTAACCCGTTTATCCAATCGGACAATATGAAATCCGTAAGTAGTTCTATTAATATCGAGGCGTTTCGGGTAACTAATATCACCTTCTTTCAATTTATAAACGGCATCGCGTGTTTGTTTATCGAGTTTCGAAACTTCAAATGTTCCAAGTTTTCCGCCGAGTTTAGCGGATTCTTTATCGTCACTGTATTTTCGTGCAAAATCCTCAAAAGTCCCGTAACCTTTTACAATGCTATCTCTGATTTCCGTCAATAATTCAATTGCTTTTAAATCGGCTTGGTCGTCGCTCTTAACTTTAATTAAAATATGCCTTGTGTTTATTGCCTCTCCGCGTTTATCAAGAAGTTGAATTATGTGGTAACCTACCGGTGTTTTAACAATGCCGGAAATTTCACCTTTTTTTAGAGCAAAGGCTGCCGCTTCAAATTCGGGATAAAATACTCCGCGTTTTGCCCAGCCAAGGTTGCCTCCGTCTTTTGCACTTCCCGGGTCATCACTATATTTTCGGGCTAACTCGGCAAAATCTGCTCCGTGTTTCAGAGAATCGAGTAATTTTTTCGCTAAGTTGTACGCTTTTTTTTGCAAGCGTTTATTGTTCTGTGGATTAATGAAGATATGGGAAATAGTAAGTTTTTCGGGGATTAAGCCGAGTGAATCTTTGTATTCCTTATAAAACTCGTACACTTCGCGTCTTGTAACATCAATATTTCCGAACTTCCTTTGTTGCACCATTTGTGCCATAAGTTCTTTTTTTACGTCTTCTCTAAATTCGCGTTTAATTCGCTCGATGCTCATTCCGTAAACTTGTTCAACACGTTCTTTCGAGCCGTATTGTTGGATGAAATAATTCATTTGCATTTCGAGTTGACGATCAATTTGCTCGTCGGAAACTTCAATAGAATCAAGCTTTGCTTGAACGTAAAGCAATTTTTCATCAATCATTTGTTCAAGTACTTTTTCTAAAAAAGTAGGGTCATTTGGATTTTTATTTAACCGAGTAGCCAAATACGAGGCACGAACATCCAATTCGGATTTGGTAATAATTTCGTCTTGAACAACCGCAACAATTCTATCAATTACTTCGCCTTGTTTTTGTGCGGAAATTACGGAAATTAAAAGGAATAGCGATAAAAAAAACTTATTCATTTATTTCTCCAAAAACTTCAATTTTATGATTTCTAAAAATTTCTTTTTTTACTTTATTTAATTCTTTTATTTTTTTTTCAATTGTTAATCTTTCTTTAATATCATTTTTAACAATGTTTAAGGGGATGTATTGATTTGGCTGTAATAATTTCTTCTTTATAAAAATGAGAAATTTGTCTTGAACTCTAAGTACCGGAGAAATTTCTCCAAAAGGAATAATTCTTAAAGCACGGATGATTTTACCGTTGGGCAAAGAACTTTCAGTAATAAATTTATTCCTTTCCGATTTAGCATTTACAATTTCTTCGGCTTTTTGCCAATTTTTCTTTATTGCAATTTCCCTAAATTTTAGAGCGGTTTCCTTATTATCGAATGTCGCTTGGTCAATAATATAAGCGTTTTCATTCAAAATAAATTCACTTTGGTTGGACAAGTAATAGTTTTTTATTTCATAATCGTGAATTTTGATGTGTAAATTTTTAACGATATTATCAAATAATATTGCTTTTGCTAATTGTCTTGATGATTGATATTCAGCGGTTTTATACTCGTTTTTATTTAATAAACCACGATTTTTGGCTTCATTAATATAGACTTGCTCTTCAATCCAATCGTTAACGATTTCTTCCGAATCTTTAGCAACGTTACCCCTGAACATTTTGAGTTTATCAAATAATTGTTTGGAAAGGTTCACATTATCAACCGAGGCAATCGGTTTAATATGTGAAACTTCCTTTTTTTCCGTACAAGAAATTGCAACAAACAAGAGAAAAATCACGAAATTGAAATATTTAATTTTCTTCAGGCTTATATGCTTTCTCCAATTCGTCATAATAATATTTTACATTATAAATATCTTCAAGACGTTTGTTAAGTTCTTCTGTTAATTTCTTAGTTTGCATATCTTGATATTTGCTAACCATTTCGGGGAAACATTCCTTAAAGGTTTTCATCCTTTGCCTTTCTTTTTTTACTAAACGTGCAATTCCCCAAACGCCACCGGCATCAAGCGGGGCAGTGAATTCTCCGGGTTTTTCCAATGACCAAACATTTTGGGCAATTTCATTGTTACTTATTTTACGTTCCGAACCTTTTTGGAATCTTAGTTTAGTTAAAGCCCCGGATTGAATAGAATCAGCAAGTTCATCATATGTTAATTCATTAAGTTTTAATTTTTTGTAATAATACGCAATTAACGAATCGTTTTTCGAATAAATCATATCGAAAATAACTTTGTTATCGGTTTTGCAATTTTCTTTATTTTTTTCGTAAAGTTCTTTAACAGCATTCGTATCTATTTTAATTTTGTCCCAAACATCTTCTTGTTGTAATCTAAAAATCAATAATCCGTTTTTATATTCATCCATAAGTGCTGCAAAAGTTGAGTCTTTTTTGATTAATTTTTTTGCTTCTGCAAAAAGAGCGTACTTATCGGAAAGTTTATCGGCAAGTTGTTTAAGTCTTGCATAATCAACTGATTTACCCTTAGTGTCGTCATCATTAATTCCAAAACGCATTAAGGTATCAAGCGTTGCTTGATTATCATCAATCGTAAAGATAACTGTATTTGCGTATGCTTTATAAAATGGTGTTGTAAAAGCCTCCTTAACAAATTTTACATTTTGAGCCTTGCTTACAATTCTACTTAAAGTTTTAGTGTTAAGTTTGTAATTAAATTTATCTTTAAGTTGTTTCGTAAAACGTGCAAGGTCTTTTTTGTACCTTGTTTTCATATATTTTTCTTTAAGTTTTTTCTTGATTTTATCGAACGGCGGATAAGGAACAATCTGAGCGACTTTAATAATATGAAAGCCAAAACGGGTTTGAACGGGTTTTGAAATTTCGCCAGGTTGCAATTTAAAAACGGCTTCGTCAAAAGGTTTTACCATTTGGCGTCGTTGGAAATATCCCAAATCCCCGCCGTTTTTTGCAGAAGTTTTATCGTCGGAATATTCTTTTGCCAATAATGCAAAATCAGCACCGCCTTTTAATTTATTGTAAATTTCTTCTGCTTTTGCAAGTGTTGCTGCCGTATCGATTTTACCATCTTTCTTAATGTATTTTACTAAAATGTGGCTTGCTCTGATTTTATAAATTCTCGGTTTTTTTTCGGTAACTTTAATTATGTGGTAACCATATGCGGTTTTAATCGGTTTTGGATAAACTTTTCCTACCGGTGTCTTGTACATTACATCTTCAATTTCAGGCAGAATTTGATTTACGGTAATGTAATAAAGATCGCCACCATCATTTTTCGTGTACTTATGTTCACTATATTTCTTTGCAAGCTTTGCAAAATCGGCTCCGTGTTGTAAACTATCGATTAAGGCTTCAGCTAATTCTTTTGCTTCTTTGTCGCTTCGTTTGTCAGTTCTAATTAAAATATGGCTCAATCTTATTTCGTATTTACCTCGGTTGTAAAGTGTGTCTAATTTCGGTTTTACCAATTCACTTTCAATTACGTAACTTTCGCCAATATCTCTGAAGTAATCATTATACTCTTTTTTTAAGGAAGGATCATCTTCGTAGCCTCTGATTTTAGCATTGCGTAATTTTAATTTATAATCGGTGTAGAGTTTCAAAAATTTCTTATAATTTTGAATCGAATCTTTTTTTGCTTTTTCAATATCCCCAACACTTTCGGCATATTTTTTCTCAAATTCGCCCATCGTAACTTTTCCAACATCGTACTTCGAAAGGATAATATCAGAATGGTTAACGGCACTACATCCACTAAAAATTAGACTTCCGAGAACGATTGCAATTAAAATCTTGCTTTTCATTAATTCCTCCTTCTTAAAAAAACTTAATCTTAAAAAATAATCAAATCTTTGAAATTTATTTCATTTAATTTGTTCAACTATTTCATATTAATATTTTACAATTTAATTTTTAAAATATATTGTCTGACTTGTTCCCAAAATTTATTTGGTAAAATTTCCCAAATATTAAAAAAGCCCCAAAAAACGGGGCTTTTTTTTAGGCAATCAATTTTGTTTTATTTGTTATCGTTTGGAATATGTCCCAATTCCAGTTCTTTCGCAATTCTTTTTGCTTCCAAAATAGTATTTAGTAATTCCTTAATTCCCTGCGAAGCAACGCCTACCGTTCTATTTGCTTTAGGCAAGTAAATAAATGTGCCGGGCAAACTTTCAATATTTCCATCGAAGGCTACGCCAACAATTTCGCGTTTGGAATTAATTACCGGGCTTCCGGAATTACCACCGACAATATCATTTGTAGAAACGAAATTGTAAGGGGTACTTAATTTTAATTCTTTTGGCGGATTTGCCCAGCGTTCGGGTAATTTCCACGGATATTTCTTTTGATGCGAATAATATCTATCGTACAATCCGTAAAACGTAGTAAACATTGGGGCAAGCGTGCCGTTGTAAGGATAGCCTTTCAACACGCCGTCGCTAATGCGTAAAGTGAATGTAGCATCCGGCGGGATTTCTGTTCCGTAAACTTCGTACAATGCACGTCCAAGTTGATTTTCCAAAACTTTTTCGGTTTGTCTTATTTTTTCTGATCTTTCTTTCAGCTTTGTTAATTCGTCGTGTGTTTTTAAAATAAATGAAAGGAAAGGATCGTTTGAATTTAATATTTCTTCCGGTTTCTTCTTCAAAAATTCATTTAGTTTTTCGGGCGATGTAATTGAAGAAGTTTCAATTATCATTTTCGCTGCTTCTTTAGCCGGTAAACCTTTAAGAATATTTTTCATTACGAAATTATCATCCGGCAAATATGTTTCAATTACTTGAAGTTGAACTACAAGTTTTTGGTCTTCAACCGATTTATCAAAATTTTTCGGATAAAATGAAGCAATAGTAGAATCTAACTCATCGCCAATATATTTAGGCTCGCGTTCGTTTTCAGGTAATTGCATTTGCTTTGCGTAATCGATTACTTTATTTGCCAAAGAGAAGTAATATGATGAAGTCCTTGGCTCAATGGAATACGCAATTATTTTACCGTAAAATGTTTTGTATTCGTTTTGAATTTCGTCTATTGCATGCCACAGATGTCCGTACTTCTTTTTCAATTCCGGATTTGACATAACTGAATCTTTGAAATTCCTTTCGAATGCTTTTTTACGTGCAATTAAATAAGGATCGAGCAAGCCTTCGTAAATTCCTTTAATGGCTTTTGCACTATTAGCAAGGTAAAAAGTTGAACCTTCGAGCTGTTTTTTCTTTTCGGGATGTTTCGTCATTTCATCGTATAAAATTTTAACAACACCGTTTAATGACATCGAAAGAGGTTTGTAACGGTAATCGCGTTCGAAGAGCATTTGGGAAACAGTTTTTAATCTTTCCGTTCTTCCGGGATTTCCAACAACAAAAAGCGGTTCGCCGGGTTTTGCACCGTTCGGACTCCATTT
>CAYZGB010000079.1:0-9866 GCA_964477915.1 uncultured Melioribacter sp.
AAACTTTCCACGCTTTGAAATCGGTATTGAAAGCTAAGGGATACAACACAGCTGTTGGTGACGAAGGCGGATTTGCTCCGAACTTACGTTCGAACACCGAAGCGTTGGATTTAATTGTTGAGGCAATTGAAAAAGCGGGGTATAAACCCGGTGATGAAATTTCGATAGCAATGGATGTTGCCGCAAGTGAAATGTATTTAAGCGATTCGGGACTTTACCAATTTTTCAAATCGGATAAATCCGAAAAAACGGCAGAGCAATTAATCGATATTTACGAAGATTTGATTAATCAATATCCGATTGTTTCATTGGAAGACGGCTTGGGCGAAAACGATTGGGAAGGTTGGAAAATACTTACCGAACGTCTTGGCAGCAAAGTTCAACTTGTTGGTGATGATATTTTTGTTACTAATCCTGAAATTTTTGCAAAAGGAATTGACGAAGGAATTGCAAATTCAATTTTGATTAAGTTAAATCAAATCGGAACACTTACCGAAACACTCGATACAATCGAAATGGCAAAAAATGCCGGCTACACTTGTGTAATTAGTCACCGCTCAGGCGAAACCGAAGATACAACACTTGCCGATTTAGCCGTTGCTACAAACGTAGGACAAATCAAAACCGGCTCGGCAAGTAGAACCGATAGAATTGCAAAATACAATCAGTTGTTACGTATTGAAGAAGAACTCGATACAACTGCAATATTCCCGGGATTATCTTTGGTTAATTATAACGGATAAGTACTAAACAAGTAATTGATTTTATAAAATAAAAAAAGCCTTCCAAATCGGAAGGCTTTTTTGCTTGCAATTTTTTCTGTCATTTCCAAACCAAATTTTTACTCGTCAGAGAGTAGGTAATAAATCTTTGGGGCGGAAATAAATCGCTGGAATTTCCGGAGATTGCTTCGCCCTCGCAAGCAAGGGCTCGCAATGACGGATTATTTTTTTGCAATTCAAAATTCAAAATTCAAAAAGAACTTTATGAACTTTCAACTTTACAAACTTTTAACTATCTAACAGATTTCTTCTTCCAGCCGACTTTGTAAGCTTCCACTCGGAATTACAATTTTTTACAGTAATCTGTAAGAAATTCCAACTTGCAATGCTTCTTTTACTTGTGTTTTCAGTGTTTCGCGAACGTCGTAAATTACAGTCCAAGTTAAATTAACATTAATCAAAGAATTAACTTTACCTGTAATTGTGTTATCCCAGCGAACATCCCAAGTATCCAATCTGTCGAACGCACTGAAAAATCTTAGGTAAGTTTCCCAGAAAGCGTTTTGCATAAAATCCCAACGGAAAGTTGTGATACTTTCAATACCGGTTTCGAAAATGAATTTTTCAATATCAGTAGTTGTGGGGTCGTCTGTTTTTGCATAATAAGTATTGGCAACTACTTGGTGCAAAGCAACACCGAGTTGTGTTTTGAAGTTATCGCCTTTAGAATAAACAAGACCGGCGGACTCGGTAATATCAGCCGGATCAAAAAATGTGTTTACTTGTGGATTGCCGGCTAAATCGTAATTGTAACCCGGAGCAATTTGAGTAATCAAGTTCAAGCCTGCAAAGTAATCGAAAACCCAGCCGGACTTATAGGAAAGCATAGAATTGAATAACAAATCATTTTGTGTAACCTTATTAATACTATTGCCAGTTTTGTTTTGTCCATAGTTGATTTTCAATGCGTTAGTCCATTTGAATACTTTGCCTTCGTAAATAGATGAGCCAAGCAAATTAAATGTCCACGAAAGTTGTTCTTCGCCACCACGCGTCCAATTGGAATAAGAGACTTGCCCTAAACCGATACCAATCGAAAGTTCGTTTTTCCAAGGCGAAGCCGGTTTTTGATTTTGTGCAAATAATGTTGTGGAAAACAAGATGATAAACAATAACATAAATGAGCGTTTCATTTTACCTCCTATTGATTATTTTATTTGAATTAATAATTTTTCTGAAAAAATATTTCCGAAATTTAATATAAAATTTGGATCTAACATCTTTTTTATTTTTGCCATTTGTAGAATTTCTTTTTCCGAATACATCAGTTCAAAATATTTTCTTTTAAGTTTTCCAATTCCGTGTTCAGCCGAAACCGTTCCGTTCAATTCAACGGCTTTAGCACAAATATTAAAATAGAGTTTTTTTGCCAAGTCGAATTCATTTTCGTTTTTCGGCAGCATATTCAAATGCATATGTGAATCGCCGAAATGTCCGTAAATAACGTAGTTAATTTGATTTTTCTCTACAAGTTGAATTGAGTAATTGTAAAATTCATTAAAAACCGAATGCGGAACAGCGGTATCAGTCCCAACTTTACGAATTCCCATTTGCGAAACGTATTCACTTATTTTTTGAGAAACCGCGTGCCTAAAAAACTTAAACTCGCGGCGTTTTTTATCATCAACGGCAATCCACGAGTTTTCAATATCGCCGTTATGTTCTTCGATTAAATCAATCCATTCGTTGAGTATTAAATCTTCATCGGAAAAGATTTCTTGCTCGAACCAAACTGCCGCTTCAAAATTAGTGTTTATGTTATCAAAATCGGATTTCAAAAATTGTAGAGAATTTTTATCGAAAAATTCAAGAGCAAGTGCATCAATTACACCTTGATTTTTACGTGTTTCGTAGGACTTGCTTCTCGCATCGGCAATAAAATCAAGTGCATCGTAAACGTTGCTAAAAAAGATAACAGCGGAAATGAAATTTTTCGGTAAATCAATTAATTTTAATTTTGCTTTCGTTACAACTCCCAAAGTTCCTTCCGCACCGATAAATAAATCAATTGCATCCATATTTGGTTTTAAATAGTAGCCAGCTGCATTTTTAGTTGTTTTCGGGTAATTTAATTCCGGTATTTCGATTTCAATTTCTCTTCCGCTTTCTGTAATTAGTTTTAGGTTGTAATTTTCAGCAACAAAATCACCACGATTTAATTTCAAAAAATCACCATCCGGCAAAACAATTTCGAGCGATTCAACAAAATTCCTTGTTGCTCCGTATTTGAACGATTTTGCACCGCTTGCGTTAGTTGCAATTGTTCCGCCGATAAAACATTCGTTTTCCGTTGGATCGGGCGGATAAAATAACCCTGCTTGTTCGGTCTTGCTCTTAAATTCCGAAAGAGTTACGCCAACCTCAGTCAAGGCAAATTTTTCGGATGTGTTAATCGAAATTATCCTATTTAATTTTTTGGTAGAAATTACAATTCCGCCTTCCGGTACGCGACCACCGGTTAATCCCGTCCCGTTTCCCGAAATTGTAACTTTGGTTCCGCTTCTGTTAGCGTCTTTTAATATTTGGGAAATTTCATCCGAAGTTTCGGGGAAAAATACTGCATCTCCTTTGCCTTGATAATTTGCGGCATCGGAAAAATAAGATTGTATTTCGGATAAATTGTTTTTAACTATCATTTAATTTACTGTGGCGTTTCATAATTTCTCGCCAGGTTTCCAAATCGAGTTCTTCCGATTCCTCAATTAGCATAATCGGAATATCGTCTTCAATCCGGTAACGGCGTCTGGTTTTTTCGTCGGTCGAAACTAAAAAATCGCCGTCCAATACAAGCGGGGCTTTCGAAAGCGGACACACTAAAATATCAAGTAATTCTTTATCAATCATCGTCTCTCGTCTTTTCTTTTTTTTGAATTGAAAAAGTAAAATAAAAAATTTATGATTTATAAACACAAAACATTAAATTAGCAACCTTAAAAATTAAGGTTTGGCAATGGAACAATACAACGGATTTCTATCGGTTTTATTTGCAACAATTGAATTTATTTTTCTCGTAAATGTTTTTGCTTATGCCGAAAGAAACAGAAGCAATAAAATAGCATTCGGTACTTTGTTATTGCTTTTCGGTTATCAATTTTTTGAAGCGATAATTTGTGCCGCCGGATACAAAACGCAAACCGTAATTGCATTTGCTTTTGTAGATATTACATTTTTACCTCCAATGGGACTTTTGCTTGCAATGGAATTTTTAAATAAAAAACCGAAAATCGCAAAATATTTATTTCACCCCTATGTAGCATTTGCAATTTATTTTGTATTTAATTCAAATGCTTTCGGAAAAGTACACTGCACACCTTTTGCGGCAAGTTATTCGTACGGCTATTCGTACGTTTACGCATTTTTCTATTATACTCCGATTATTACAACAATTTTCTTACTTATTAAAAACCGGAAAAACATCCCTATTCACAAAAAAAATCCACACATTGCTTTAACAACTGGATTTGTAATTACATTTGTCCCGTTTTTCTTGGCGTTTCCGTTTCTTAAAGAAATTTACCCTTACGTAGAAAGCGTTTTGTGTAAGATTGCATTTTTGCTTGCAATCTTTCTTACGTTTTTCATAATGTTAAACGGAAGTGTAAAAGATACAGCAACGGAAAATTTCAAATCCGCTGTTAGGTAAAAAATAGAACTCAATTCCCAATTCTCTTACTCTTGCAAAAAGAAAAACGTTTTATTATCTTTACTTATTCAAATCTGCCACTGCTGTGCGGTGGCATTTTTTTATTTAATTTTCAAAACAAAATCAGGTGTTAACGTGGCTGGTTACGTTTACGTAAGTAGAGAAAGATTAAAAGAACTCGAAGCGGAATTAAAAGAGCTTAAAACAAACGGGCGTAAAAAAATGGCTGAAAGAATTGCCGAAGCCCGTGCTCACGGCGATTTATCGGAAAATGCCGAATACGATGCCGCGAAAGAAGAACAAGGCTTGCTTGAATTAAGAATAAGCAAATTGGAAGATGTTCTTTCGCGAGTTAGGGTTGTCGATCCGAATTCTTTTCCGAACGACGAAGTTCACATACTCGCAAATATTCGAGTAAAAAATTTGAAGAACAACAAAGAATACAATTACACGATGGTTTCCCCGGAAGAAGCCGATATTAAACAAGGAAAAATCGCAATTACTTCTCCGGTTGGTGCTGCACTTTTAGGACACAAAGTAGGTGAAACCGTTACGGTAAAAGCTCCCGCCGGATTAATTCAATTTAAGATTTTAAGCATTGAATAAATGGATGCTCCGTCTCTAAAAAAAATTGAGCAAAAGTTTTTACTATATATTTCTCAAAACAAACTTATTTCCAAAGCTGATAAAATACTTGTTGCTTTTAGTGGCGGAGCGGATTCCACATTTGTTCTTTATTTATTGAAAAAGTATGAAAGGAAGTTCAACGCTGAAATTTTCGCAATGCACGTTAATCACGGATTACGTGGTAGCGAAAGCGAAAGGGACGAAAAACATTGTGAGAACGTAGCCAAGGAACTAAATATTCCGTTCTATTCGGCTAGAATTAATGTAAAATCTTTTGCAAGAAAAAATAAATTTTCCCTTGAAGAAGCCGCGAGAATTTTACGTTATGCGGAATTAGAAAAAGCAGCCGAACAAATTTCCGCCAATAAAATAGCAACGGCTCATAATTTAAATGATAATACGGAAACAGTTTTACTTAATATTTTTAAGGGCAAGGGAACGCAAGCGGCAGCAGGCATTCCTGCAAAACGTGGGAAAATTATTCGTCCGGCTCTTTCAATTTCGCGAGATGAAATTCTTTTTTGGCTAAAAAACAACTCGGTGAGTTTTGTAGTTGATTCAACTAATAATGAAAATGATTTTCTTCGCAACAAAATACGTAACCGGATAATCCCTTTGATTAAAAGCGAAATAAACGAATCGTTAGATAATTCGGTCTCGCAATTTTCTCAAATACTTTTGTTGCAAAATGAATTTGTGTCCGGTTATGTTAAATTTCGTTCAGCTTCGCTTTTCAAATTTTCGGAAGATGTTCCTTTGTTCGAAATTAATCAATTAAAGGATTTTGAATTAAATATTCTCGGGGAACTCTTAAAATTCGCATTGTTAGAAAATTTCAACTACAAAATTTCTTTTACGGATGTTGAGAAAATCCGTTCGTTAATTACAAATCAGAAAGGGAAAAGCGAAGAATTACAGAACGGATATTTTGCTCTGCGTGAAAAAAACGAAATAGTTTTTATGCGGAAAAATAAGGCTACCGCTAATTTTCTTAAATCTATTAAAGTTAATGAAACTGTTGAATTTAACGGAAATTTAATAAGCATTAAAGAAACGGAAGAAGAACAAAAAAAAGGAAATTGCGAAATAATTTCAGCAGACGGACTTTCCGATAAATTTATTTTAAGAAATTGGAAAAGCGGAGATAAATTTATTCCTTTGGGAATGACTAAACATAAAAAGATATCGGATTTTTTGACCGATATTAAAATTCCGTCTATCGAAAGGAAAAATATTCTTGTTCTTGAAAACAACTCGGAAATTATTTGGGTTGTGGGATTAAGAATTTCGGAAAAAGTTAAAATTACTAATGAAACTAAAAAGAGATTGGAATTATGCGTAAACACGACGAACCAAATCCTGCACAAATAAGGGTAGGAAGTGAAACATTTAAAATTTTATTACACGAAAATGAAATTCAAAAAAGGGTTGCCGAAATTGGCAAAGAAATTTCGGAAGAGTACAAAGATAAATTCCCGATTTTTGTAGGTGTACTAAACGGCTCGTTTATGTTTTTCGCGGATTTGATGAAAAACATTTCGATAAAGTGCGAAGTCGATTTCTTCAAACTTTCGAGCTACGGCGATGAAAAAATTTCGAGCGGAAAAGTAAAATTGGTAAAAGAACTTAACGCCGATATTGAAGATAGACACGTAATTATTGTTGAGGATATTGTTGATTCGGGACTTTCGATTAAATACATTGAAGAACTTATCGGAAGTCTAAATCCAGCAAGTATGAAGGTTGCTTCCTTGCTTCTTAAACCCGATAGTGTAAAGTATGATGTGAAAATTGATTATATTGGATTTGAAATTCCCAATGCTTTTGTAGTAGGATACGGATTGGATTACGCCCAAAAATACAGAAACTTTCGCTCGATTTATGCAATGGAAGGAAATTAATTTTTTCGAACGAAAAAGTGAAAGGGAATAACGAAAATGTTAAATAAATTTGGAAAATTTGAAATGTCTGATAAAAAACCAAGTAACGAAAACAGACCTAAAATTACACCTCCGGGTAAAAAACCGGATGATTTTGATTGGGGAAAAATAATTAAAACCGTTTTCAGTTGGGGAGCAGTAATAATTGCTGCGGTAATTTTTATGCAATTGATGAATAAAAACTCCGCCGGTGCTGTTGAACTTCCTTACACGTTTTATGAAAAATTCCTAAACGAAGGAAAAATTGAAAGTGCAAGAATAATTAAAACCGATGTAAATGATTACACGTTTGAAGGGACATTAAAAAAATCCGAAAAAATTAAATTAAATGGGGTTTTTGTTAATGTTAAAACATTTTCGGTTACTATGATTGAACCTTTGCTTGCCGAACAAGAAAAAATTTGGAAAGAAAAAGGCATTGATTACACTTTCGAAAAAGACTCAAATCAATGGGTTTCGGTAATTGTAGGACTTTTGCCTTGGGTGTTCATCATTGGTTTGTGGATACTTTTTATGAGAAGAATGCAAGGCGGTGGCGGATCGAACAAAGGAATTTTTTCCTTTGGTAAAAGCCGTGCAAGAATGATTACCGATTCGCAAATAAAAGTTACATTCGATGATGTAGCCGGTGCAGACGAAGCAAAACAAGAGCTTGAAGAAATAATCGAATTTCTCAAAGAACCGAAAAAGTTCCAAAAACTCGGTGGTAAAATTCCACGTGGCGTTTTGTTATTAGGACCTCCCGGAACCGGTAAAACACTTTTGGCTCGTGCTGTTGCAGGCGAAGCCGGTGTTCCGTTTTTTACAATTTCCGGTGCGGATTTTGTGGAAATGTTTGTCGGTGTTGGTGCAAGCCGTGTTCGTGATTTATTTGAACAAGGCAAAAAGAATGCTCCTTGTATTATTTTTATTGACGAAATCGATGCCGTAGGTCGCCAACGCGGTGCCGGACTTGGCGGTGGACACGACGAACGTGAGCAAACTCTTAATGCTTTGCTTGTTGAAATGGACGGATTTGAAGAAAACAGCAGTGTAATTGTAATTGCTGCAACCAACCGCCCGGATGTTCTCGACCCCGCACTTTTACGTCCTGGAAGATTTGACAGACAAGTTGTAGTTGATCGTCCCGATGTTAAAGGACGTGAAGGAATTCTTAAAGTTCACACACGTAGGATTCCTTTGGATAAAGATGTTGATTTGAAAATTCTTGCAAAAGCAACTCCCGGACTTGCCGGTGCCGAGCTTGCAAATCTTGTAAACGAAGCGGCGTTACTTGCAGCACGCAAGAATAAAAAGAAAGTTTCGATGAAAGATTTTGAAGAAGCAAAAGACAAAGTGATGATGGGAACCGAGCGGCGTAGTGTAATAATTTCCGAAGATGAAAAACGTACGACCGCTTATCACGAAATGGGACACGCTCTTGTTGCACTGAAAATTCCCGAAGCCGATCCCGTTCACAAAGTTACGATTATTCCCCGCGGAAGAGCACTCGGTGTAACAACATATTTACCGAATGATGAAAAACATACTTATTCAAAAGAATATCTTGAAGCAATGATTGCTTACGCACTTGGCGGTAGAGCTGCCGAAAAACTTGTGTTTAATCAATATACAACCGGTGCCGGTAACGATATTGAAAAGGCAACAAAGATTGCTCGCAAGATGGTTTGCGAATGGGGAATGAGTGAAAAACTCGGACCATTAAGTTACGGACAAAAAGAAGAAGAAATTTTCCTTGGACGCGAAATTACAAAACACGTTGATTACAGTGAAAAAACCGCTCAGGAAATCGATGCCGAAGTTAGGGGCATTGTAACAAAAGCAATGAAGCGAGCGGAAACAATTCTGCAAGAAAATATGGATTTGTTACATAAATTATCCAAATACTTGCTCGAACGTGAAATTCTTGATGCCGAAGAAATTAAGAAAATTATGAATGGCGAAGAATTGCCTCCGGTAAAAAAAGATGAAAATGAAGATAAATCGAACAATGCAAAATCCGAAAGCAAAACGGAAGCAAAAAAAGATTCGCCAAACGATGAAGAAATGCCCGATTACGTAAAAAAGATGTTGGAAGAAAAACAAAAAATAAAATCGCAGCAACCGGAAACAAATGTAGATTCTTCCGACGAAAGCAAAGACGAAAAAGAAAATGAATAACGACAACGGAACAATCGATTACAAAAGCGAGCTACTGCGAAAATCGATTCACTTAACGTCGTTATTAATTCCAATTATTTACTATTACATTCCATTGGAACTGGGATTAAAAATCCTGGTTCCAATTACTTTATTTTCCCTTTTTGTAGATACCTTAAAACTTTTCTCAAAAAGTTTTCGCAGACTTTTTATCAAGATTTTCGGTTTTATGCTCAGAGAACACGAACTCGATGAAAGCAAACATACTTTTACCGGCGCTTCGTTTGTTTTATTATCAGCTGTAATTACGGCATTGATTTTTCCAAAGGTGATTATGATTACTGCTTTTTCAATTCTAATAATAAGCGATACCTCCGCTGCGTTAATCGGCAGAAAATACGGAAAACATAAATTCCTTGCCAAAAGCCTCGAAGGCTCGCTTGCTTTTTTTATTAGTGGAGTTATCGTTGTTTTGCTTGCTCCTAAGGTAACTTATTCATTTACCGAATATTTAATTGGCATTGCAGGCGCCTTGGTTGCAACATTTGGCGAAAATTTATCGTACGGTTGGGCTGATGATAATTTTGTAATTCCACTTTCCGCCGGTTTTACAATGTGGATTTTGTATCATTATCTTATGCCAAATATTCCCCTTATTTTACAAGGCGTTCCGAATTAAGTTGTTCGTTTGTGGTCAATTCTGAATAACAAATTCAAAATTCTGATTTGTCATTG
>CAYZGB010000080.1:0-7006 GCA_964477915.1 uncultured Melioribacter sp.
TGTTTTTCTAATTCCACTAATTGTGGGTCTTCGTTAGTTTCCTCAATTTGGGAAATTATTTCAAGAGCTTTATTAGTATTACTTAAAATAGCATTGGAAATTTTTTCGGCTGTTTGTTCAAATGTTAAAATATTTTCCGGTAATTCTCCTTCGGAACATTCTGGGCAGTCAGGACAGTCAGGACATTCAGGGCAATCTGGACATTCTGGGCATTCAGGACAGTTAACTTCGGGGCACTCAGCCTCAGGGCAATCAACTTCGGGACAAGGCGGACATTTTTCTTCTTTCGTTTCTTCTTCCGGCAAAGATTTATTAATCAAAGCATTCTTTATGTTTTCTTCTATTTGTTTATCTATTGCAATTAATTTCTCTAATTCTTGTTTCGGGATTTTAATCAAAGAGCAATCGTCTTCGCAAACGCTTATTTCGTTGTAATTTTCGTTTTCAATTACTGATGCCCCGAAAAAATCATTCTCGCCTAAAATTTCTTTACCATCCGGTTTTATTATTGAAACCTTACCTTCGGCAATTAAAAATAAATTTTCCGCTTTTGTTTTTCTTCTGTAAATAACAGTTCCGGCTTCATAATTTTCGTATGAAAAATTAATATCGTTAAAATCAATTTTTTCAATCGCCGCATTTTCGAAAAGTCTGTTCGATTTAATTATTGCCGAATTTCCCATTTGGTTTCCCTTTAATTTGAAATAAAATCAAGATGTAAAATAATAATCTTTTTTCTTCAAAAACCAGATAAAAACCGGCGCCCCGAAAAATGCAGTAATTGCACCAACCGGGAGCTCTGCCGGCAAAATTACAATTCGTGCAACAGTATCGGAAATTAGAAGAACAATTGCTCCAACCAAAAATGAAATTGGCAAAACAACGCGATTATCATATCCGTACTTATTGCGAACAATATGCGGAATAATCATCCCGATAAATCCGATTATTCCCGACACAGCCACTAATCCGCCGGTTAAAATTCCCGTTAAAATAAGAAGTGTAATTCGAACATTTTTTAAGTTAATCCCGATTGCTTCATTTTTTTCATCGCCAATTGCAATTAGGTTTAACCTATATCCGAAAAGCGAAATTATAATTGATAATAAAACGGCGAAAACAAATGCATAATATGATTGCGAAGCATCGGCAAACGAAAGCGTTCCCACAAGCCAAAAAAGTGCGGTTTGTAAATTTTCACGCATTAATGTAAGGATTATTAAAATCAAAGCACCGAAAAATGCACCAATCATTACGCCGGAAAGCAATAACGTTACGCTGTTAAAACCGGATTTGAATTTCAACACAATAAAAAAAATAATTGCAATTACAAGAAGTGAGCCTGAAAAAGAAAAAATTTGACTAATAAAAAACGGCAATCCCAAAAGCATTGCCAAAAGCGTACCGAAAATTCCGCCGCTCGAAATTCCCAAAATGTAAGGCTCTGCCAAAGGATTTTTCAATATCGATTGCAAAACCGTGCCGGCAACCGAAAGTCCTCCACCAACGGCAATGGCAAGTAAAACTCGAGGTAAACGTAATTCGAAAATTATTGAGTTTGCTGCGTTTTTTTCGCCAAGCAATGCCGAAAAAATCGTGCGAAAATCAAAACTAACCGAACCGAGGAACAACGAACCGAGTGCAAGTACAATTAATAAAATTAAATAAAGTAATGCGATTTTAAAAAGTGATTTATTCATTTTGTTGATTTTCGTTATTCGTTTCTTCGGTAAGTAATTCCCACAAATTATCCAAA
Organism: uncultured Melioribacter sp.; assembly: GCA_964477915.1. Lineage (GTDB taxonomy): Bacteria > Bacteroidota > Ignavibacteria > Ignavibacteriales > Melioribacteraceae > WGAL01. The sequence goes on from CAYZGB010000080.1 coordinate 1,757, forward strand.
AGTTCTTTGATCCCTTTTCCGCTAACTGCGGAAACAAAATGGATTTTCCCTTCGTAGCCTTTTACTTTGCGGGATTTTTCTTCTTCAAGTTTTTCGGGTGTTAGCAAATCAATTTTGGTAAAAGCGAGCAGTTTTTGTTTCTTCGAAAGCGTTTCGCTGTAATTTTTAAGTTCGCTTATTAACGTTTCGAATGTTTGTTGAAAATTTTCGTCGGTAACGTCAATCATTATTAACAAAATTCTTGTTCGTTCAATGTGCCTTAAAAATTTCAAGCCCAAACCTTTTCCGAGATGTGCCCCCTCAATAATTCCGGGAATATCGGCAACCGTAAAACTCTTAAAATCTTTGTATTTAACAATTCCCAAATTCGGTTGAAGTGTAGTAAAAGGGTAATCGGCAATTTTCGGTTTTGCAGCGGAAATAACAGAAATCAAAGTCGATTTGCCTGCATTCGGAAAGCCAACCAAACCGACATCGGCGATTAATTTAAGTTCTAATTTTATTCTTCTTTCTTCGCCGGGCTTTCCTTCTTCGGCATAACGCGGTGTTTGGTTTGTAGGCGTAGCAAAACTGGCATTTCCTTTCCCGCCCTTTCCACCCCTTGCGGCAATGTACTCCTCGCCGTGTTCGACGAAATCATACAAAATTTCATCAGTTTCCGCATCTTTCAAAATTGTTCCAACCGGAACTTTAATGTAGATATTCGCTCCGTTTTTCCCGTCTTTAAGTGAATTACCACCGGGTTTGCCATCTTCGGCAATGTATTTTCGTTTGTAATTGAAATCTAGTAAAGTCATAATATTTCTATCGGCAACAAAAATTACGTCGCCGCCTTTGCCACCGTTTCCCCCGGCGGGACCACCTTTCGGGACATACTTTTCGCGGCGGAAAGCAACCGCACCGTCGCCACCTTTCCCGGATTTTATAAATATTTTCGCTTCGTCAACAAACATATTTTCTCTTCAAATTTTGGGTAATTTAATAAATCGACTTTCGTTCAAAAAATACAAATATTAAGAACAAAAATCCGTTCCAATTATTTCGCCACGAATTCACGAATAATTTTTCCCCGATTTTAAATTTTGAATTAAAATTCCACCCACAATTAATAACAATCCGATAATCGAAGAAAGACGAATTTTTTCACCTAAAATTAATGCAATGAAAAGTAAAGAAATAAACGGCGAAAAATAAGCAAGCGTCGAGGTTTTTGTTCTATCGGCACTGTAACTTAAACCTTTCATCCAAAGGAAAAACGTAATTCCCATTTCAAAAAGTCCCACATAAACCGCACCCAATAAAAATTCGGTTTCGGGAATTTTTAATTGATTTATTGCCAAAAGAAATAGAAACGAAAAAATCGTTCCGTAAAAAAACGATGCGAAAAGTTTAATCGCATCTTTCCTTTCGTCCTTTATTTTCAGTATCCAAAACGCTCCCCAAATTACGGCACTGAACAATGCAAGCAACGTTCCCAGCAAATTATGAAAATGCAAATGTGCAAAATTTCCACGCGTTGCAATTACAACTATTCCGGCAAATGAAATAATCAAACCGGAAAAAGTTTTTAGGCTGAATTTTTCTTTAAGAAACAAAACCGAAAAAATCGAAATTACGATAGGCCAAGTGTAATTAAGCGGTTGTGCTTCTTGTGCGGGAAGTAAATCGTAAGCCTTAAATAAAACCGTGTAATATAAAAACGGATTTAAAAACCCGAACAGCAAATTGTGAAAAATATTTTTGCCTTTGAATTGTTCGAAAAAAGATTTTTTGTCGGTTTTATATGCAATGGGTGATAAAACAACTACGCTTGTTAATGAAGCAAAAAAAAGCAGTTGATACGGCGACATTCCCCGAAGAGAAAGTTTAAACGCCGTAGCAACGGTTGACCATAAAACAACTGCACTTAAAGCGTATAAAATGCTTTTCTTATTCTTCATCTAATAATATCCGAGTAGTTTTTATATAAGAGAAAAGCATTGGCAAAAAGACATTTCTTTTTAGTCAATCGATTTCAACAGCGTTGGAAAGTTCGTTGGTGTCGTCTTCTTTAATAGGGAAATGCTCTGAAAGAATTTTTGCAATTTCGCGAATTCCGAGAATTATTCCATCAGTAAACTTTCCTCGTTCAAATTCCGCTTTCATTAAATCGCGAACTTTCTCCCAAGTATTTTCCGCTACTTTTTGATGAATACCTTCGTCGGCGTAAATGAAGAATTGCTTTTCGGAAAGTAAAAGAAAAATCAACACGCCGGTTTTATCGCGTGTTTGTTCCATTTTGTAGCGATGAAAATCCGCTGCTGCAAGTTCGAAAAGGGATTTTTTCTTTTCCGAAAATTTACGTTTTTCTTTTAGGCTTAATTTAATTTCGCCCGAAGTTATTTTTTCGGCATTTTTAATTTCGTTTGAAATGCGTAAAAAATCGTCATCCGTAAAAAACTCGTATATAATTTTATTTGTATCGTGCATAACAATTCCGGTTCTAATTAATATTCAATTTATAAAAAACTTCGGAAATATCGGTAACGGGAATTAATTCCATATTCGCTTTGTTTACCGATTTCAAATTTCCTTTCGGTAAAATTATTTTTTTTAATCCTAATTTAAATGCTTCCGAAATTCGTTTTTCGATATTGCTAACTGTTCTTATTTCGCCTCCCAAACCGACTTCACCCAAAACCAAAGTATCGTCGGGAATTATCTTATCTTTCATACTCGAAGCAATTGCCGTACAAACCGCAAGGTCAATTGCAGGCTCAAAGATTTTCAAACCGCCGGCAATGTTTACAAATACGTTGTGGTAGCCGGCACGCAAACCTGTTCGCTTATCCAACACTGCAAGAAGAATTGCAAGCCGTTTGTAATCGAAACCTGTTGCAACACGTTGCGGATTTCCGTAATTGCTGTATGTTGTTAAAGCTTGAACTTCAATCAATACGGCACGTGAACCTTCGAGACTTGCCGTAATTACCGAGCCGGGAAGTTCCTTTTCCTTTTGATTAAGAAAAACTTCGCTCGGGTTTTCCACTTGTCGCAAGCCTTTCTCGGTCATTTCGAAAACACCGATTTCATTAGTGTTCCCGAAACGATTTTTTAACGCACGTAAAATTCTAAATGAATGATTTTTTTCTCCTTCGAATTGCAAAACCGTATCGACAATGTGTTCCAGTATTTTTGGACCGGCGATCATTCCGTCTTTTGTTACGTGCCCGATAATTATTGTAGTGATATTATTTTCTTTCGAAAGTCTCATCAGCTCGGTTGTAACTTGGCGTAATTGTGTTACTGTCCCAGGTGCGTTTTCGATTTTCGAATCGTAAACCGTTTGAATTGAATCGATAATCAAAATTTGTGGCTTAAGCTCAAGAGCGGTTTCTTCAATTTTTTCATAATCGGTTTCGGCAAGGAGGAAAACATTTTCGGAAGCAATTCCAAGTCTGTTTGCACGCAAGTTAATCTGATTAACCGATTCCTCGCCCGTTACGTAAAGCGATTTTACTTTTGATTTCGAAGCCGCTTGCATCACCAATGTCGATTTTCCAATTCCCGGATCGCCACCAATTAAAACCAACGAACCGGGCATTAATCCACCGCCGAGTGTTCTATCGAATTCGCCAAGTCCGGTAATTATTCTTTTGCTTTCTTCTTTAATTTCGCCGTTTAACGGAACAACTTCCGCCCGCTCGGATTTTGCTTTTACACTTTTATTTTTCGTGGCTTTTTCTTCAACAAAGGAATTCCATTCGCCGCAAGAAGGGCACTTACCCAACCAATTGGGAGACTCGTAACCGCAATTATTACAAACGTATTTTATTTTTACTTTCATTTCGCTAATGTTCTTTTAACAAATTTACGAATTACTTCATCCTCGCTATTTACAATATCCTCGTAAGTTCCGCTAAAATAAATTTTGCCACCGTGTAACATCGAAATTTTATTAGCAACATTTTTTACGCTTTGCAAATCGTGCGTAACAATAACCGAAGTAACTTTAAGTTTTTCATTCAATTCTTTAATTAACAAATCGATTGAATCGGATGTAACGGGATCAAGTCCGGTTGTAGGTTCATCATACAAAATATATTCGGGCTCGGTTACCAAAGCACGGGCAAGCCCAACGCGTTTTTGCATTCCGCCGGAAAGTTCCGAAGGCTTTAATTTTTCGGTGCCTTGTAAACCGACAAGTTCGAGTTTTTCTTCAACTTTTTTCTCTATTGCCTTCTGTGTGTAAGTGTAAATTTCATTTTCCAAAAGAGGAAGTGCAATATTTTCGGCAACTGTAAGCGAATCGAACAAAGCAGCGGATTGAAATAGGAACCCGAATTTGCTTCTAACTTCGAACAATTCTTTATCATTAAGCGAAAAAATATCTACGCCATCAACTTCTACTTTTCCGCTATCGGGACGAATTAAAGCTACGATTATTTTCAACAGCACCGATTTCCCACATCCGCTTTTACCAATTATTGCGTGAGATTCGCCGGTGGGAATTTCGAGCGAAACACCGCGTAAAACATCGTTCGCTTCGAACGATTTGTAAACATCTTTTATTCTAATCATTTTTCATCCTTGCATTTTTACAAGGCAAAACCCGAACAACAATAATACCTGTTTGATTTGAATGCGATTTAATATACTCGGCAAGCGGTTTTTCCGTTACTTGAATTTTCTTGCCTACATTCGGTGCGTGAAGCAAATGGATTTTCCCGTTTATTTTCAATGCAATTCCAACGTGCGATACGTCAAGTCCTTTAATATCAGTAGTGATAGCAATTATATCGCCGTTTTTAATTTTATTTTCTGATAATTCAATTTTATCTTGTGGAATGTAAAATTTTTCGCGTGAAGAAATTTGTTTTTCTATTTTTCTAATCTTTTCAATGTTTTGAGAATTATCTTTTAATTTATCATAAAGTGATGAGTGCGAACTCATAAAATCAATTGTTTTACGATACGGAACACCACCGAGTTTTTTTGTAACGTCTATTACAATTCCACGCTTTTGCAAATTGTAAATCCAATCGGTAAAGTAATGCAGACGCGAAGTGTAACCGTTTAACTTCCCACTACGATAGCGTAGAATTTCTATTTGTTTAAGAAAATCGTCAAAAGAATTTTTACCCAAGCATATTAATCGAGAAATTGCAAGCGAAGTTTCCACCAATGTGTAACAATCAAATCCGGTTAAGTTAATTTTAACTTTCTCTTCGCCTTTATTTTCAAGGGTGTGAGCTTTGTAGTTAGTCCCAA
>CAYZGB010000080.1:7106-9857 GCA_964477915.1 uncultured Melioribacter sp.
ATTTTAATTTTTCCAACGCTTCGCGTTCGCGGCGTAACGAATCGAGTTTTGCATCGATTTCCTTACGGTAAGTATCGTAATCCCAATAGCCCCGTTCTTCAAAATATTTTTTAAATAGCCAATTGTGTTTGAGTGCTTCCATATTTTCGGAAAACCGAATCGAACCGAGTTCTACTTGCGTTGCTGTTCTTGTTAAACGTTCGATTGTTTTTTCAAGGGAATCGCGTACCGACTTATCACCAACAAACATTCCCAAAGCACCTTTGCCTTTTTTAATATCCCAAACAAGCGAATTTACATTTTGTGTTGCCGAATCCAAGTGAACGAGAATGTCTTTCAAATTCAATCCCAAACTTGCAATTAATTTTAAGATTTCATCCAGGTCGCTTGTCATTACTTTTAAGCTTGTATCCGCAGTATGAACAATATTTACAGTAGAGGCGTAAAGTTCCTTATCGTTTATTAGTTGTCCGAGCGTCCCTTCGCCACGATTTATCTTTTGTAAAATTTCGCTAAAATTTTTCGTCAATTCTTCCGTGTACGAAATTATTTGTGTTGTCGATTGAATTACCTTATTAATGCTTATTGCTTCTTCCGATTGAATTACGCCACCGTTGGTAATTTCGGGCAAAGCATCCGAGCCGGGGGAAATTGCAACATATTTTTCGCCAATAAATCCTTTAGTTTCAATTCTTGCTTTGCTATCAAGTCTAATAAATTTAGTGTTGTTTTTATCTATGCTCATATCCACTTTAACTACACCAAGAGAATCCGGCAATAATTTAATATCTTTTACCGAACCGATTTTATAACCGCTTAAATAAATCGGCGCCCCGTTTTTCAATCCGTTTATATTCTTAAAGTAACTTGTAACAGTAATTGTTGAACTAAAAAGCGTTTCCCTTCCACCCATTACAAAAAGCATAATTACAAGCAATACTGTTCCAAGAAAAATAAAAATACCAAGTTTAGCCCCTTCAAGACGTTTAAGCATTTTGTTCTCCTACTCGCTTAAATATTCGCTACTGAAAAAATTCTTAATAAATTTATCGTTACTTTTCTTCAATTCGTCAAGAGTACCTTCCGCATAAATTTTAGCGTTACGCAAAAATACAACTCTATCGGCAATAATTTCGGCACAAATTAAATCGTGAGTAACAACAACCGAAGTGGTATTAAGTTCTTGTTGTAAATCCAAAATCAATTTACTTATTTCTTTTGCCGTTATTGGGTCAAGTCCCGTAGTGGGTTCGTCGTACAAAATTAATTTCGGCTCGGTAATTATTGTGCGGGCAAGTCCTACACGTTTTTGCATTCCACCGGAAAGTTCCGAGGGCATTTTATCTATTGCATTTTCAAGTCCAACAAGCGAAAGTGTTTTTTTAATTTTTTCTTCAAGTACGGCATTATCTTTAATTCCAAAAATTTTTACTAACGGGAAAGCAAGATTTTCCCGCACAGACATTGAATCGTAAAGAGCGGCACTTTGGAACAAAAAACCTATTTGTCTTCTTACTTCGGTTAATTCTTTTTTACCGAGGCTCAAAACATTCGCATTATTAAAATAAATTTCTCCGCTGTCGGGTTCAAGCAATCGCACAATGGATTTAAGCAAAACACTTTTCCCTGTTCCGCTACGTCCGAAAACTATTAGATTTTCCGCTTCTTTAACATCAAGAGAAATATCGTCGAGTATTTTTCGGCTTTCGAAGCTTTTTGATAAATGCTTAATATTTAATATCGTATTGCCCATTACAATAGCGAAATTTTTACCATAATCATATCAATAAATAGAATCAAAAGAGAAGAAACAACAACGGCGGACGTAGTTCCCCGTCCCACACCAACAGTTCCGCCCTCGGTTGAATATCCTTTGTATGAACCGACAATTCCAACCACGTAACCGAAAAGAAAAGTTTTGCTTAATCCGGCAATCAAATCGTTTATTTTTACGTAAGGCAACATCGAGTTAATAAAATATCCGAAATTCATTCCGTCTTCGAGGTAAACGGCAAAATATCCACCGAAAATACTAATTACAATTACATAAACCGTAAGAAGAGGCAAAATCATTGTTGCCGCCGTAACACGCGTAACTACAAGAAATTTAAACGGTTCAATTCCCGAAACATCCATTGCATCAATTTGTTCGGTTACACGCATCGAGCCTAATTCCGCAGCAATTCCGGAACTCACACGTCCTGCAAAAAGTAATGCAGTAAGAATTGGTGCAAACTCACGAATAATTGAAAGCCCGACAGAGCCAGGAAGAAATTCCGTCCCACCGAAAGGTTGCAAAACGGCGTAACCTTCCAAGGCTAAAACAAATCCGATAATTACTCCCATTGTACTAACTATCGGGAAACTCTTCAACCCGAAATCGTACATATGTTTTTTCGTTTCTTCAATTTCGTAAGGTGGGGAAAAAACTAACTTAAAATATTGTGCGGTGAAAATTCCAATGCCCGAAATTGTTACGAAAAAATTATATAATTTTTCCCAATTCGAAAGTTTGTGTCCGTATTTCTGCTTTGGCAAATTCATAATTATTCAATAAATAACAATATACAAGATAAATTTTCTAATAACTCAAAGCAAAATGAATTTACAAGATGATAATCTAAACTGAGTATTATTTTATTCAGCATTTTCGATTGGACGTTTTCGAAAAATTTTATCAACTCTTTTTTTTGGATTTAATAATTGAAGCTTTATTTGATTTTTTTCTTTATTATAATTATCTTAATAAAA
>CAYZGB010000081.1:0-1824 GCA_964477915.1 uncultured Melioribacter sp.
ACCGTATTTTTCAAGCATTTGCGGAATAATTGCATTTTCCTCTGTGTAAAAAATAGCATCATCATGACATAGAGCAAACTTTGTCAAAGTAGATTCTGCAAGTTTTACAGCTTTACGAACGTATCGTAATGGAACATACGATTCAAAAATTATTTCTCCAGTTTTATGGTTTTTTATTAAAGAACCGTCAAGTGAAATAAGAGGAACATCAATCTTTAATTGTTCTGCATAATCTAATAAAGCACTGTGTAATCTCCCGCTTGCAAAAGTAAAATTTACACCTTTTCCCTTTAATTTTTGAACTAATTCAATCGTTTGTTTTGAAATTTCTCCCTCATTATTTAGTAATGTTCCGTCCAAATCAAAGACGATTAATTTAAGATTTTTCAACACATTATTATCTAACATATTTTACCTCAAAATAATCCCTAAATTCCTCATCGACTCCTTTTTTTAGAAAAACAAAAATACAAAAAATTTTATGTAAAATAATATTGAATAAATCCCTAAAATTTTTATAAATAAAAAAACCGCATACCGAAAATCCGATATGCGGTTAAAAATTCAAGAAATGATGTACAAGTTAATTAATTAAATTATACTCGCTTTTTTCTTTTTCAATTTCTTCGGCTAACATTTTATTTATTGATGCTGCGGCTTTTCTACCTTCGCCCATTGCTAAAATTACAGTTGCCGCGCCAAGAACAATATCTCCACCTGCGTAAACTCTATCCATCGAAGTTTTTAAATTTTCATCAACAAGAATATTTCCCCATTTATTTACTTCGAGTTCCGGTGTAGTTTGACTAATCAGCGGATTGCTTCCGTTACCAATTGCAACAATTACCGTATCAACTTCAAGTTCAAATTCACTTCCTTCAATCGGAATTGGTCTTCTTCTGCCGGAATCATCCGGTTCGCCTAATTCGTAACGCAAACATTCAAGTGCACGAACTCTACCTTTTTCGTCTCCCAAAACTCGCTTAGCATTTTGTAAAAAGAGAAACTCAATTCCCTCTTCCATTGCGTGTTCAACTTCTTCTTTTCTTGCAGGCATTTCTTTGCGAGTACGACGATAAACAACGTAAACTTTTTCTGCTCCGAGTCTCAATGCCATTCTTGCAGCATCCATTGCAACGTTACCACCACCAATTACCGCAACATTTTTCGAAGGATAAATCGGCGTAACGGCATTGTCTTTATTAAAAGCACGCATCAAGTTTGCACGTGTTAGATATTCGTTAGCGGAAAATACTCCAACCAAATTTTCACCTTCAATTCCCATAAATAAAGGTAATCCGGCTCCTGTGCCGATAAATACTGCATCGTAGCCGTCTTTTTCTAAAAGCTCGGTTAATGTGCGTGTTTTACCAATTACGAAATTCGTTCTTATTTCTACACCCATTTTTACAAGCGATTCTATTTCCTCGTCAACAATATCATTCGGTAAACGGAATTCGGGGATTCCATATCTCATGACACCGCCGAGTTTATGAAATGCTTCGAAAATCGTAACGTGATGCCCTTCGCGTCTAACATCGGCGGCAACTACAAGACCCGCAGGTCCGCTACCAACAACTGCAACTTTTTTCCCTGTATCGGGTTTTACTTCCGGAATTTCAACCTTACCTTGTGCACGTTCCCAATCTGCAACAAATCTTTCCAATCTTCCAATTGCTACCGATTTATCAATATCTTTATGAACTTTTCCAACCGAACAATTTAATTGGCATTGTTGTTCTTGAGGACAAACTCTTCCGCAAATCGAAGGCAACAAACTTGTTTCCTTAATTACATTTACGGCGGATTGAAAATCGCCTTTGG
>CAYZGB010000081.1:1834-5695 GCA_964477915.1 uncultured Melioribacter sp.
GCAGTATAATCGATAAATAGCGGAATGTTAATATTTACCGGACAATCGGAAACACAAGGTTGCGTGGGGCATTGAATACAACGCATTGCTTCAACAATTGCTTCTTCTTTCGTATAACCTATTGCGACTTCTTCCAACGAGCAAGCTCTTTCCTTTGGTTCACGGGAGGGCATTTCCATTAAAGGAATTGCAAGCCTTTCTTTTACCTTAAGTTTATTTCCCGAATCTTTATATTTTTCAAAAAAAGAAAGTGCAGATTCTTGAATTTTTTCAGGCTCTACGTAGCTCATGCAGTTGCCTCCCTTTCTTTAATTTTTTCTTCAGCTAATTTATCTATAAAGCATTTGTATTTGTGTTCTTCAATTTCCTTAAAGGCGTTTAACCTTGCCATCATATTGTCGAAATCAACCAAATGTCCATCGAATTCCGGTCCGTCAACACAAACAAATTTTACTTCATTCCCAACATTTACACGGCAACCGCCACACATTCCCGTACCATCTACCATTATTGTATTTAACGAAACTTGTGTAAATATTCCGTAAGGACGAGTAGTTTCGGAACAGAATTTCATCATTATCGGAGGACCAATTGCAATTACCATATCGGGCTTCGGATCGCGTTCGGAAACTTCTTTCAAGGGTTCCGTAACAAGTGCTTTTCTTCCGTAACTTCCGTCATCGGTAACAATGATAAGCTCATCGGCAATTTTCCGCATTTCATCTTCCATTATTACCAATTCTTTTGTCCTTGCACCCATAATTATTATTACTTTGTTTCCGGCTTCTTTCAGTGCTTGTGCAATAGGATGAAGCGGTGCAACACCAATTCCGCCACCAACACAAACCACGGTTCCGAATTTTTCAATGTGGGTTGGTTTGCCCAATGGACCAACCAAAACCGGAATATCATCACCTTCATTTAATAAAGAAAGTTGATGCGTTGTTAATCCTACAACTTGGAATATTATTGTAATTGTTCCCTTCTCTTTATCTGCATCTGCAATTGTTAGGGGAATTCTTTCTCCGTATTCTGGATCAATTTGCAATATAATAAATTGTCCGGCTTTACGTTCTTCGGCAATTAACGGGGCTTCCAAATCCATACGGTAAACTTTTTCGGAGAGTTGTTGCTTAAAAAGGATTTTACTCATAATTGGTTCCTTTCAAAAACTTCAAAATAAGATAGCTATATCTCAAATATAATATTTTCAATAAAATTTTTAAAAATAAAAAAGCCCTTTCCGGAATAACCGAAAAGGGCTAAAGAAATAAAGAACAAAATTATTCGTGAGTAACAACCGGCATCGGAGGTTCTTGATCAAGAACTTTTTGAGGATCGCCGAGTTCGTCTAATTTTTTCAATCTGTAGTTATAAATTTCTTTCATTTCACGAATATCTTGCATTACTTGGAAAACACCATGCCAGTGTGCATAATCAGGGCTCCCCATTGCTGCACCTTGACGCATTCTTCTTCCTTCGTGATGCCACATATAATAATAGAGTTTAAAGAACGGATCGCTCCACAAATCGCTGCGAACAAGTTTTTTAGATTTCAATTCTTTGAACATCTTATCGGACATATCTCTGTATTGATTATAAAGCACAACATCTTGATCAACACGTTTGAAATAGTTGTCGATAAATGCATCTTTATGGCAAGCTTCACAAGCTTGTCTCATTTGTTCACGTGCAGCTTCCGGACCATCAGGATTGCCGGCTTTTGGATCACCGCGTAAAATCTTACCTTCTTTCCACCAAGCCCAACCGGCTTCTTCAAATTTTCCGGTTCTTTCGAAACTCTTCGGAGCCCACAAGTTCCATTTTAATCTTAACGAAACATTGTGCGTTGCTTGAAGTTTGTTAATTCCGCTCATATGGCAAGTAAAGCAAGTTGCTGCACGAACATTTTTACCAGGAATTTGTTCGCCTGATGAAAAATCGTAATCTTCTTCATTGGTATCAAATATATGGCCGTGTACACTCGATTCGAAAATTTCGATGTCTGGGTGGTCAGGACCTAAATGGCAATTTCCGCAAGCGGCAGGTTGACGAGCTTCGGCAGCAGAAAATTTATGGCGTGAGTGACAACTTAAACAATTTCCAACACCGCCATCAGGATAAAGCGAAGCAATACCATCGTTTGGCCAAGTTGTAGGGAGTGGTTTACCTGCATCGTCAAGTTTAATTACAGTTCCGTGGCATTGAATACAAATGTTGGAAACAGTAAGATCGAATTTGGAATCTCCTTTGTTTACCATAAAATGCGGATCAATTCCTTTACCACCTTCCATTGCTTCGTAACCATACGCAAGTTTGGTCATAGCAACACCATGGCCGCTTCCGTTTTCTTTTAACCATTGTGCTGCACCGCGAGAGTGACCGGAATTAAGATATTCCTCAACTTCATTTTGGTGGCACTTAGCACAAGTTACGGAGGAAACAGCAATTTGAACAGTCCAGTTTGCACCATCAACTGTTCCCGGGTGTTCTTTGTATGCAGTTGGATAGTCGTTAGGAACTACGTGGCAATCGACACATCCTACACCTGCTTTAGCATGTTTTGAATGTTCCCAATCAGCAGTTAAACCGGGGTCTTCATCTTTGTGGCAATCTAAACACTGCTGATTTGTAATGTGGGTATTCGGTTTGAAGTTTTTGAGTGTCGCTAAATTTTTGTTGTCTTTCAACGACCCTCCAGCAAAAGAATAATAAGCAATAATTGTTGTTACCAAGAACGCCTTAAAGACTAAGGAAGTTCCTTTCTTGATAATTTGTTCCATAGGCTCACCTCTTTATTTTGTGGATAAATAAAAATAATAAAAAAATTCTATATAAATAAAGAATTTTTTTTCGTTGTGATTTTTCGCAAAATTTTCTTCTCAAAAATACGTTAAAAATAAGTCGGTAAACTTCTTTATATTTAAATCTTTAAAATTTTACAGTTTCAATTAAATGGATAACATAAGAAACTTCTGCATAGTTGCACACATAGATCACGGAAAATCCACAATTGCCGACGGTTTATTGGAATTTACCGGCACAATTACACCGCGAGAAGCCAAAAGCCAATTGCTTGATGATTTGGATTTGGAACGCGAGCGTGGTATTACAATTAAATCCCACGCAATACAGATGAAATATAAAGCGGAAGATAACAACGATTACGTTTTGAATTTAATAGATACACCCGGACACGTTGATTTTACTTACGAAGTTTCTCGTTCGCTTGCCGCTTGCGAAGGTGCATTACTTGTAGTTGATGCCTCGCAAGGAGTAGAAGCTCAAACAATAAGTAATCTTTATCTTGCAATTGATGCGGGCTTGGAAATAATTCCCGTAATAAATAAAATCGATTTGCCGAGTGCAAGAGTTGACGCTGTTAAACAGCAAATAATTGATTTAATCGGCTGCGACGAAGAGGAAATTATTTTGGCAAGTGCAAAAGAAAGAATTGGAATTAAAGAAATTCTCGAAGCCGTTGTTAATCGCGTTCCCCCACCCGAAGGAAACCCCGACGCGCCGTTACAAGCACTAATTTTTGATTCGGTTTTCGATTCGTACCGCGGTGCAATTGCCTACATTAGAGTTGTAAACGGAACTTTACGGGAAAAAGAAAAGATCAAATTTTTTGCACACGATAAAACTTTCCTTGCCGAAGAAGTTGGAATTCTCGGATTAAATAAAATCCGCACCGGCGAACTTACTGCTGGCAACGTTGGATATTTAATCGCCGGAATTAAGGACGTTCACGATACAAAAGTAGGCGATACAATTACTAATGAAAAAAATCCCGCAAGCGAACCTTTGCCCGGCTACGAAGAAATTAAGCCGATGGTTTACGCGGGTCTTTTTCCAACC
>CAYZGB010000081.1:5705-9738 GCA_964477915.1 uncultured Melioribacter sp.
GAAAACTACGAAGATTTACGTGATGCACTCGAAAAATTCCGATTAAATGATTCCGCACTTACCTTTACACCCGAAACTTCCGCGGCACTTGGTTTCGGTTTCCGTTGCGGTTTCCTCGGAATGCTTCATATGGAAATTGTTCAGGAACGTTTGGAACGTGAATACGGACAAAGTTTGGTAACTACTTTGCCTAACGTGGAATATCACGTTTTTACAAAAAAAGGCGAAAAAATCATTGTAGATAATCCTGCTGATATGCCACCGGCCGGCGATATTGACCACGTTGAAGAACCTTACATAAAAGCACAAATCGTTACTCCGAGTGAATACGTCGGAAGCTTAATGAAACTTGCAATGGATAAACGAGGCGTTTACAAAAATACATCTTACCTCGACCCTACACGAGCGGATTTGACCTTTGAATTTCCGCTTGCCGAAGTGATTTTCGATTTTTACGATAAACTAAAATCAATCTCTCGCGGTTACGCTTCTTTCGATTACGAACTTATAGGCTACCGCGAATCCGATTTGGTTAAACTCGATATTATGCTCAATGGCGAACCGGTTGACTCGCTTTCAATAATTGTTCACAGAAAAAAAGCTTACGAATGGGGACGCAAAGTAACATCGAAATTGAAGGAACTAATTCCACGCCAGCTTTTTGAAATTGCCGTTCAAGCAGCAATCGGGAACAAAGTAATAGCCCGAACCAATATAAAAGCATTACGGAAAAATGTTCTTGCAAAATGTTACGGTGGAGACGTTAGCCGTAAAAGAAAACTTTTGGAAAAACAAAAGGAAGGCAAAAAGCGAATGAAACAAGTAGGAAATATTGAAATTCCGCAGGAAGCCTTTCTTGCTGTTTTACAAATTGAAGATTAATTAAGGAAACAGATGAAAGCAAAAAACAATTCGAAACAAAGCGAAGAAACACAATTACAAAAAATCATAAAATTTTTACGAGGACTTTTATTTGCAGTAATTGCAGCGTTACTAATAAAATCAACCGTTTTGGAAACCTCGCGTATTCCTACCGGCTCAATGGAAAAAACAATTTTGGTTGGTGATTTTCTTTTTGTAAATAGAGTTGTTTACGGACTTTCCTCGCCTCGCAACATTCCTTTTACAAGTATTGAACTTCCGTATTTTACGATTCCCATTGGCGATCCGGAAAGATACGATATTGTTGTTTTTGAATATCCCGGCGATAGAGATGAACTTAAACACAAAGAATTGTTAACATACGTAAAACGTTTAATTGGAATGCCCGGCGATACAATTGAAATTAAAGATCAAGTCGTTTTCATAAACGGAAAAGAAGCGTGGATTCCGCCTCATATTCAATATCTTAAACCCTACCCAATTCCAAAAGGAGTTGCTCGACCTTACATTTTCCCTAAAAATTCCGGCTGGAACGAAGATAATTACGGACCTCTTGTTATCCCTAAAAAAGGAGACGTAATTCATCTTACACCCGAAAATATCGAAACATACAGAATGTTAATTAATCGCGATTACGGAAGATATGTTGTAACGGTAAATGGCGAGGAAATTTACATCGATGGAAAGCCGGCAAAAACATACACAATAAAGCAAAATTATTATTTTATGATGGGAGATAACCGCGACGATAGTGCGGATAGCCGTTTTTGGGGATTTGTTCCTCGCGAGAATATTATCGGTAAAGCGTGGATTGTATATTGGTCGTGGAATCCCAAAATTCCAATGTCGGATTTATTTCGCTTACTCGGCTCCGTTCGTTGGAACAGAATAATGAAAATTGTCCATTGAATTTTTTAGTCCTTTGTCCGTAGTGCTTGGTCAATTGCGTTACTTCTCCGAAAGAATTGTATTTCGAAATTGTTGCACAGATTTGTAAACTGTGTACAGGTTGAAAAAACGCCACAAATTCACGAATGAAAAACGAATATTGATTTCTGTGCGAATTTCAGTTTCGGACGAAGAAAAATAATCCGTCATTGCAAGTACTCGCGAATTGTTGTGAGCGAGTGCGTTGCAATCTCCGGGAATTCCAGCGTTTTACCTCCTAGCGAAATTGAATTTCGTTTGGAAATAATGCACGAAACTTTGTTTCGTTTTTTTTATGTCGCTCCTACGGAGCTTTAATTTTCCCTCTCTCTTTATACTACAAAGATGCCGTCCCTACGGGACTTTGCTGTCATTTCGACGCAGGCGACAAAGTCGCCAAGGAGAAATCTTTTTTTCGTTATTAAAGATTTCTCACCCCCTCTTCCGACGTGTCGAAATCGGGGTTCGAAATGACAAATTAGGATTTCGAATTTAGATTGTTACTGAACGCTGCCCAGTTTACTCCGAGCATCGTGGCTAAAAATAATCTGTGAAAATCTAAAAAAATCTGTGTAATCCGTGTTCTATTTATAAGAAGCGTCCGTATTAATCTCTATTAATCATCACTTGGGAAAAAATTTATAATTAATCTCTTCAATTAAAAAATTGAATTTGTTTTTAATGTAATACTCTCTTTCCTTTTCCGGTAATACAGAACCCAGAACAACCTTGAAATCAAGGTCGTTGAATGACTTAATTGTCGATAGCAACTTTTTGAGTTTTTTCTTTTCTACATTTAGTTCAACGCCACGCATAATCAGAAATTGAATATCAAAAGCATCACGAATTATCTTTCTTGAAAGCAACGCATCAATTTTATTTTTAAGCATTTGAGAAAGCGTTAACGCTTTTACAGGAACTTGAATACTTGTAAACCTTGAAAATGCAATTTTTCTTTCCCATTCAAAATTTTTCATATTCTTTCTGATTTCTATTTTCATCGTTCTTTGCGATACCGATGAACGGAACTGAAAAAGTAAAGTATTCCTTTTATTTGCTTTGTCTATCAGTGTAAATTTTTCTGATAGCATTTCGGTTATTTTTTCAAAAAGATTATTTGGGTTCGTTTCTTTTGTTATCCAAAAATCCAAATCCGTTGAATAACGTGGTAAATTATGGCAAAGCCGTAACATTGTTCCACCACCGAAAAATAGGCTTTCTAGTAATCTGTTGCTATTCAACAATTGAAGAGTTTGTATTTCGAGTTTCTCTAAATTTTGTAAATCTTGCATAAGTTATTCCAAAAGTTAATTGCCTTATTATTTGTTACTTGTAAATACCGATTAACTTTTTCAGAATTAATTTTACTAAAATCAACCGCCTCAAAGTCAAAAGCGTATTTTTTCATTGAAGTAAGATAAATCACGTCCGCAAACGCTTTTTCGGGCTGTGCAATAAAAAATCCATCAACCAAATCAAATCCGAAATAAAAATCCTTCTTTATTTTAGTAAAACGAAATTCAATATTTTCAATAGTAAAATTTGTTGTTCTTTTTTGTGCTACTGATTCTATTATGTTTTGAGGTTGTTGAGTTGTAATATTGTAATGAACCAACGCCGTTGTCAACGAAATATAAGAAGGCGTTTGAAGTAGATTCGCAATAGTGAAAAATTCGTTTTCATTAATTGTTTTGAATTTCGTTACAGAAATGTAAAAATCTCTTTTTAGCCTAATTAATAGTCCATTATTCACAAGCCTTGTTGCAATAACTTTTGCAGAAGAATATTTTACCGATAATATTCTTGAAATATCTGATATTGAGAGAATGAGTTTATCTGCATTTAATATTTTAATGAAATTATTCATTTTAATAAATATAAATAATTAACAGATTTATTAATTAAATATACTCATAAATCTCGGATTGTCAAATTAAACAGAAGGGGAAAGGATAAAAAGCAAAATATTAAAAGAGAAAAGGTAAAAATTTTTGATTATTGAAAAAGTTATTTCGAACGAATCCGATAAAAGAGGCTTCGGAAAAATCATTTAAAGTCCTTTGACCATAATGATTTGTCGTTTATTTGCATATTCAGAAGAAATTGTATTTCAGAAACGTACATAGGTTACTAATAATTTGCCACGAATTAACGAATGAAGAAAAAAGATAAAAGTAAAAAATCTCGCTATTACGAAGAGCGTAGGGATGAAGCAATCTCATAA
>CAYZGB010000082.1:0-9720 GCA_964477915.1 uncultured Melioribacter sp.
TCCACCAAATACTCTTTTCTTCCTATTGCTTTTATTTCTTTAAACTGGATACCATCTTATGAGATCAGACAAATTATCAGAAGAAAGAATTGACTAAAATAGGAATAATTTTTATATTTACAGGCTAAGTTAAATATTTGGAGGATTTTGATGTTTGCAGTTGTTGATATAGCTGGACAACAATTCAAAGTTGAAGAAGGTAAAAAATATTACGTCCCTAAATTAAAAGCGGATGTTGATGCAAATGTTACTTTTGACAAAGTTCTTGTTTTAGGTGATGATGAGAAAGTACAAATCGGTTCGCCTGTTGTTGAAGGAACAAAAGTAGAAGCGAAAATTCTTGAACAATTGAAAGATGACAAAGTGATTGTATTTAAGAAAAAAAGAAGAAAATCTTACAAGAAAAAACGCGGTCACAGACAACATCTTACGCGAATTGAAGTTTTGAAAATAGTAAAATAAGAGGTAAATAAATGGCTCATAAGAAAGGACAAGGTTCCACACGAAACGGACGCGATAGTAAGCCAAAATTTTTGGGCGTTAAAAAATACGGTGGCGAAAAAGTTACAGCCGGAACAATTATTATTCGTCAGCGCGGAACAAAATTTCATCCAGGAGTAAATGTTAAGCGTGGTGGAGACGATACTCTTTTTGCCGTTGCTGATGGAGTTGTGAAGTTCGAAACAAAGAAAAATAACAGAAAATTCGTTTCGGTTTATTCCGCTTAGTTTTTAATTCTAATTTCTTACAAAATTTAAAACCCCTGAAAATTCAGGGGTTTTCTTTTTTGTAGATTCAATCACATAATAAAACTAAACCGAGTCAATACCTTTCCTTTGAAGTGAATTATTTTTCTGGAATTCCGAAGCCGTAATTCCCGTTACAGATTTAAATTGTCGCGAAAGATGTTGAACCGAAGAATATCCTAACGAATAAGCGATTTCACTTAAAGTAAGTTCATTATAGGTTAGCAATTCTTTAACTTTTTCAATTTTTTGCAAAATAATATATCTTTCAATGGTTATCCCTTCCACATTAGAAAAAAGTGAACTCAAATAAGAATAATCTTTACCTAACTTTTCACTTAAATATTTAGAAAAAACAAGTTTTTCTAAATCAAATTCCTCATAGTGTTGAATGGCTTTAATTATTTCCGTTTTGATTAACTCAATAATTTTGCTTTTTGCATCTTCAAGCAATTCAAAACCTTCGCGTTTAAGAGCCAAACGTAATTTATCGAGTGTAATTTTATCCGGTTTTTCTTTAATTTCAACTTCGCCAAGTGTAACGTTAACAGGTGTTAATCCGAGTTTAAGCAATTCTTCGCGTACTGCCTTAATACAACGCGGACAAACCATATTTTTAATGAATAACTTCGGCATACTCGGAAAATATTATTCAAACAAAATTCTTTCAACCGACTCACAAAGAATATGTCCGATTGTAATGTGCCCTTCTTGAATACGTTGAACATTTTCGCTTGGAACAACAATGGGAATATCAACAATGTTTTTCAGTTTGCCTCCGTCTTTTCCGAGCAAACCGATCACAGTAATTTCTTTTTCTTTTGCCTTATGAACAGCATTGATAATATTACCAGAATTCCCGCTTGTTGAAATTGAAATTAAAATATCGCCTTTATTTCCAAGCCCTTCAACATTCCGTGCAAAAACATTTTCGAAGCCAATATCATTTCCGCCGGCGGTAAGGTTCGAAGAATCGGTTGTTAATGCAATTGCAGGAATTGCGGGGCGTTGAATATCGTGGCTCAAGCGAATCATAAATTCCGTTGCAAGATGTTGTGCATCAGCGGCGCTTCCGCCGTTACCGCAAAAAAGAATTTTGCCTCTATTGTTTATTGATAATACAATTGCTTCAATTGCTTTTTCAATTTCATTGGAACAATTTTCAAGAATTTTAATTTTTGTTTCCGCACTTTCCTTTAATGATTGTTCAATGAATTTTTTTACATCCATTATTAATCCGATTATTTTCTAAAATGAATTGCTCTACCGAAATCTCTAATTTCATCCCACGTTGCAGGATTTTCGAAATGATTGCCAACAACAATAAAACTTGCACCGGCTTCAACTCTATTTTTAGCACTCATCGGTAATCTCAATCCGCC
Source organism: uncultured Melioribacter sp. (assembly GCA_964477915.1). GTDB lineage: Bacteria > Bacteroidota > Ignavibacteria > Ignavibacteriales > Melioribacteraceae > WGAL01. Next base: position 2,129 of record CAYZGB010000082.1, read on the forward strand.
ACCAACAATAAGCGGAATTGAAATATTCTCTGTTACCTCTTTTACCATTTCAGCAGGAATAGGATATTCAGCGCCGGAACCGGCTTCCAAATAAATCATTTTCATCCCAAGATATTCACCTGCAAGTGCGGTTGCAATTGCAACATCATACTTTCGGAAGGGTATCGGTTTTGTGTTGCTCATATATTCGGTCGTAGTGGTTTTACCGGATTCGACTAACATATAACCAACAGGTATTGTTTCGAGATTATGCCTTTTTATTAACGGTGCTGAAATTACGTGCTTCCCAATTAAATAATCGGGGTTGCGACCGCTAATTAAGGAAAGGAAAAGAATTGCATCGGCGTTGGGTGCAACTTGATTAATTCCGCCAGGGAAAAGAATTACAGGTATATCACTCTCTTTTTTAATATCATCGATCATCTCTCCAATGTAATCATCACCAAGTAAACTTCCACCAACCAAAAAAGCATCTACCTTTCCCTTACGGCAGGCTTTAATAAATTCGTCAATTTTTTCTCGGTTAAATTTGTCGGGGTCAAGCAAAACTAAAAAGCCTGCTCCCTTTTTCTCTTTTACATCCATTAAATACGAAAAAATATCCATAACATCTTTTTTTTATTTTATGATAGTTTTAACGAATTAATAACTGCTACCGGAATAGAAGAAAAAGTATCATTATTCTTTGTGTAAACAATTTCAAAAAAGTTTTTCCCGACTTTGTAAAGCAAAACAAAAATATATCTATTTTTATTATTTACGTATTTGAAACCCCGGATTTTTTTTCTCTCTATCGAAAAAGTAAATTTATTAAAATTCTTTAATTTTTGTTGGTAATTCATTTTGCGAAATTTTATCAATAAATCCAACACATCAGACTCATCAAAAATCTTCTCAGTATTAATTTTATTGACCGAAATCGTTTCCGAATAATTTTTCTTTACCAACCAAATGTCGGAGGCATAAAATCTATTATCGTTAACTTGAAAAAATCCTTTGGGAATTCTTACGGAAAAAGAAGAAATGTAATTATAAGCACGATTTGGTTCAAGATATTTATTAAGCTCGCTTGTGTAAAAAATTTGATAAGAGGAACAGGAAAATAAAAAAACGGCTATTAGAATAGAACTAAATAGCCGTTTAATAAATTTTATTTTATCCATAAAATTATCTTTGAAATCTTTCTTCTTCAAGTGAAAGAATAAGCGAAATACGGTGCGAATCATCGAGGTTGTAAGTTGCATCGCCGGTAAATCTTGCAAAGGAATAATCAATGTAAAGTTTTGGTAGCTTCACACCTGCACCAATCGTAAATTGTTTAATATCGGAATAACCGGCACGGAATGAAAACAAATCGGCATAATTTATTTCAATTCCGGCTTTGGGATCAAAGCTAACAGGACCTAAATTAAATACCGAAGCAAATTGACGATTTTCAAATCGAATATCAAAATCGATGGTGGGAACAATTTTGAATTTGTAAAAATCCAAAGAATAACCGCTACCTATTTTAAGCGTAGGCGAAATCAAATCGTTCTTACCCGTATTCCACGCAACAAGTGTTGTTGTAACATCCATTAAATTCGCCCCGAAGAAAAGATTGTCATTATAAACGTACCAAGCTCCGAGATCAAAGCCAATTCCCAGAGCATTGTATTCTGCCAAATCTCGCTTAATTAATTTGACATTTGCTCCCCAGTAAAAATTTTCGGTTTGTCTTTTGGCAAACGTTAAATAAAGTGCCAAATCGGAATTGCTGAATTGAGTAATTTGTGAATAGTCAAGCCTCCAACCTGGGTAAAGTGATGTTTGCGTATAGCCAATCGGATTTCCGTCTTCGTCAATCCCCGCATTGCGAGTATCGGGAATTCCGTCGATGCTCAATCGCATAAAACTAACGGCAAAACTCATATCTTTTCCGTAAGGAAGAGCAACTGCTCCATAGTTATAATTTACCAAATTGCCGAAGTGTTCTTCGTGCATTAAAGAAAATTGAGGGTAATTAATTCTTGCCAAGGCTGCGGGGTTCCAATATGCGGCGGTTACATCATTTGCTACTGCAACTTGTGCACCTCCCATTCCGGAAGAACGTGCACCAACACCAATTGCTAAAAATTCACCACCGTATTTTGCAATTGTGGTTTGTGAAAAGGCATCTGCGGAAAAAAACAACAAAAGAATAAGAAGAAGCCTTTTGATATTTAACATTTTCCCTCCGCAGAAAATTATAATTGATTAAAAATTAAATGAAACACCAACTACCGGACCTTCGTGTACAAAAGGCGTTTCAGTATTAACCGGCCAATTCATATCTCCTTTTTGGAAATAGAAAAACATATAGTTGTAAGCACTTTTTAGAATTACGTCAACAATAGCACCGGCAACGTTAGAACGTCTTAAAATATAACTATCGAAATTTTCAATTAAAGTTAATCCGATTTGATAAGTAACAAGCGAGCCGAGAAATTTCCAAGTCATAAATCGTGGATAAAACACATTACCCGAGTAACCGCCGAAAAGAGAAAAAGAATTATTTAATTTAAATCTAATTCCGGATTCAAACATATTTCCGAAATGCACTTTACCGTCGGCAGTGCGGGAAATTATTGTTTTATCGTTAGAAGAATTAAAAAGATGAGTTCCACCATCTTTGAAAGACATTGAATAGAAAAACAAACCGCCGCTGTAATACGGAACAAAATCAACATTGGAAGACAACGAAAGTGCGTAACTTACTCGACTTATACTTCCAACCTTCCAAGTTTCAAATGACTGATAAGCACCATTTGGGGAAAGAGCAAAACTCGGTGAAGAATAACCTACAAGTAAATATTCTTCATATATTTTACGAATTTTCGAATCCGAGGTATATGTGTAACCGAGTCGTAATTGAAAATCACCAATATTTTTAATTAGGTTGGTGTTCTGAAAATCTTGATGAGTAATTTTAGGAAAGGAATAAGCAAGTTCAATTAAGGGCTGTTTATTAACACGTGAATTAAAAAGAATAATATCGCCGTTATCATCCAAATCAACAATTACATCTTGTGCGAAAAGGTTAATACTAAATAGAAAAATAATTAATATTGTAAAATTTTTCATCTCCTTCTCCATTCGCCAATATCAACATTTTTTTTCTCACTTATTAATTTTCTTACTGTATTGTATAATGTATCGTTTGGAACAGGCTTTGTGAGAAAAGCATCAACTCCGGCATTAATTGCATTTTCCCTATCACGCTGAAATGCGTGAGCCGAAAGTCCAACTACAAGAATATCACGTGTCTCAGGGTTATTACGTAATTCTCTTGTTAATTCAAGACCGTCCTTTTCACCACGTAAAGATATATCCATAATAATAATATCAGCCTTATTATCTAATTCTTTTAGAACTTCATAAAAAGAATAAGCGGAGTCGCAAGCCTTTACATTAAATTTTCTCTTAAAAAAAACTTTCAAAAAATTCTGATTTTCTCTATCGTCCTCAACAATAACCATATTAAATTTTTTTTCTTCTGTGTTCATTTTTACTGCCTGTTAATTTTACTTATAATTATAAATTCATTTGAAGATTTAATTTATTAAATTTTCAACTTAAAGAAAAGTTTTGGATAATATTCTGTGTAACCGGAAATATTTGTTTTTCCAATTCCCATTTCAACTTTGAATGAACGATTATACTTGTTTGCCGAAAAAGCCGCCTCCGCAGCACTTAAAATATGGTTTGTAACTATCGTGATTATTCCCCAGCGAGCTACATTGTAATAATCGTTAGCCAAACCGCGTTGCTTTGAATAATATTTAAAATGTTCCGTAACCGGATCGCCGTAATGATAATCGGGACCAACAAAATCATCCCAGCCAACATTGAATTGCGTGTATTTGCCAATCATTTCGTAATATTGTTGCTCGCCAAAAGGTGCAAGTTGATGAGAATAATAACCGCCGATATCTCCTTCCATTCTGTTCAGCACGTTCCAATTAACCGAACCATCATCATCGAATAAACCTGAATAATCCGATGGATTAAGGTTCGGATTTAATTCGCTCAAATGATCAAACGTCCATTGTGCATATCTTTGAACGCTCCAATGTTTGTGAGCATAATCGTGAAAATATGCGGTTTGATTATCTCCTTTTTTGTCGTAAACGTGTGCAACAGTAATTGCTGTTATTTCCACAGCAACAAAGATTGCGGTTTTCCAGTAATCTTCGTTATAAAACTGACCCGCACCCGGAATTACGGCGGAAAACAAAGCCGCTTTTGCAACGGAACGTTTTTCGAATGTTTTTGTAGTTTCGGTTTGCGTGTAAGTACTATCGAATGAAATTTTCAAATCGCTGTTAAGATTTTCTGTAAGTCTATTCTGTGCAAAAATATTTGCTGTAAAAAGCAATGCAAAAAATATTTTCGATTTTTTCATTTCATCACCGATTTTTTAATAAACATTAAAATCAAATAAAATTCCGAAATAGAATCGCCACTCTTTTCCTACGGTATATGGATTGTTGAAAAAGTATGTTTTTCTTTCGAATCTATCGAACGAATACGCCCAGTTGAAGAAAATCGACGTTGGGAAAATATAAAACGAAACCAATTTAATACGCAACTCTGCTCCAACATCTTTTTTAAATTTAGATAAATCGGGATAGCCTTCGTACCAGGCATTTCCGTAATCTCCGTAAACCGAAAAATAAATTTTATCCAAATACCAAGGTCCGAAACGTGCATCGATATTTCGGAAAAGCGGGAAACGGTAAGTAAGATTAATCCACGCAAGTTCGTTTCCGCTTAAAGAATAAAAAGGATAACCTTTCATTCCAACCAAACCGCCGAGGTAAAAATCGAAAAAGTCGGGGACTTTAGGTCCGAAAATCGTTCCGTAACGCAAACGGAAAGAAATCGAATGCGAACCGAAAATCCGAAAACCTTCCCACCAATTAAATTCGAGTCGCGGGAAATAATAACGCCCGTAAAGAGGCTTCAGCATTCCGTCTTCAACCGTGTATTCGCCTTTATCATTATAGCGATTAAATTCGTAATTCAGTTTCAGTTGAACCTTCCGTTTTATCGGATTAATATCGGCATCACGGTAAAGTGATTTTGCTTCGTAATTGTATTTTAATTGAATATTGCTTGCTATTAAATAATCATCCTTAAAAGTCGGGTAAAGAATATTTGTTTGCGGGAAAATAAAACTTCCGATTTCCGCCGTGTAACTGCTGTAAGTGTAACGAAGTTCAATATTGTTCTGCTTGTTGAAAATTCTTTGTTTCAGAGCCAAATCAAACTCAAACAAGTTGTAGGAAACATCTGTTTTCACGTAATAATCAGCAGAAGGCGTGCTTGTAGAATCGACGTTAAAACCAATATCGACATTTGCAACGCGAGTAGTGTTGTAAACTTCCAATGTAAAAACGGGTTTTAATCCGAGTGCGTAAAGTCCGGGAATTTTATTGCGGTAATTAAAAATCAAAAACAAATCTCTTTCCATTCGTGCGTTTAAGCCAAGTCCGGCAAGTATATCGTAACGATTAAGATAATCACTTGACGAAATGTAAGTCCCTACCTTAATTTTTTGCAACGGACTGCTTGTTGTGTTGTAATCGTCATAGCGAATGTAAGGTAAAAACGTTAGCGATGTAAATTCGCCTTTGTATTTTTCCGGTTTGTAATTCGGCAATTTGAAATCGTTGTAATTGCGGAATTTGGCAACAGTCGAGTCGTTCAAATCGCCAAGGCTTTTATTTTCGGGCAAATCGAGATACGGTGATTTTTTAATGTAATTCTGCGAAGGTAAAATTTTCTTTCTATCATTTTGCGAAAGATAAAAAATCTTGTAACCGGTTGAAGTGTAACCTGCATAAGCCAAATTGCCTTTCGCATCAACATCGGGATAAAACGCACCGCCAATGACATTTGTAATTTGAGTTTCTTTCCCGCTCTTCAAATCTTTTTCGTAAATGTTAAAAATTCCGGTTTTATCGGAAACGTAATAAAATTTGCCGTCTTTCCCGAAAACGGGATTTCTTTCGTCGGCATCGGTTTTAATTAAATAGCGAAAGTTCGCTCCGTTAGTATCGATAATTGCAATATCCCTATTATCGCGACGAGTAAATCCGAAGACAATTTTCGAATTATCCGGCGTAAAAATAGGATTAAAAACCTGCTCGCCCCGTGAATAAAAAGTAATTTGCCGAAAGCCTTTCCCGTCAATATTTACAGTACCGAGATTAGTTGTGCCGTCTTTTTGAAAAAGAAAAACAATCTTTTTGCCGTCGTGCGAAAGCCTTGGATTATTTGCACGCAAGCCGTAAGTAAGTCGGGTTTCTTTATCGTTATCAATATCGTAAATAAACAAGTCGTGAATATTTTTCCACTTCGGATTATCGTCGCTTAATTTTGCGTAAAGAATTTTATTTGTCCCGGGAATTAAATTTATTGACGAAGTAATATCATCAAGAATTTTCTTTTCTTTTTTCGTTTCGAAATCGTAAATCCACACCGCAGTTTGGCTTAAATAATCGTTCCCTTTGTTCGAAAGGTAAATCAATTTCTTCCCACTATCGATAAATGTGGGATAAAAATTTCCGAAACCTTCTTTGATTAAAGTATCGCCTTGAACAACATTTTTCAGAACAGGTGCGATTCTTTTTTTATAATCTTGTTTCAAATGATTTTTCCACTGCTCATACAAAGTCTCGCCGTCAATACCCAAAACATCTTCAACCGCAGCATCCATTGTGTAGTGCGTCTGTTTTTTAAGGCTTGCAAAAATCTTTTGCAATTTATCTTCGCCGTAATTTTCGGCAATGTAACGAACCAAATTAAATCCGGCATTGTAAACCGATTCGTTACCAAGACTTGTTTTACCGAACACTCCCATTTCATTCCACGTAAGCATATTATCGCTTAAAACGTAGGAACGCAAAATCATATCACGATGCGAATCCCACGATTCGTAACGAAAATCGGGACGCTGATATTGTGCAGTTCCTTCAGCAAACCAGGAAGGCACGTTTATTCCGGCATAAGGATAAGAAATTATTGTATTCGGATAGCCGTAAAGCACATCGGGGCGACGCTCGTCCTGATAATGAAGATACTGCAAATAAACGGCGGGAACACGTCGCGAAAATTTCATCGCCGTTTGAAGATTTACCATATGAACAAATTCGTGAGTAATTACGTTGCGTAACCAGTTGTGTGTTCCGCGTAAATCAAAATCGAGAGCCGATGCCCAAATCTCGATTTTATTATCGAAAAAGTAAGTCGCACCGTTTGCGTAATCGTCAATATCTTTAATTACAAAATGTACTGTGCCGGGTTCAAATCCGTAAAGCCGTGTTATTGGTCCCCAAACTTCCTCGGCAATTTTCAAAGTAATTTGAGCGGTTCGCTCCGCTCCTTCGTGATAATGAACTTCGACGTGTTTACCTTTAATCGTAAACCAATCGTAATCGGGATTAAACTCATTAAATTGAGCAAAAGCGTTTATGTAAATCAGAGTAAAAAGAAATATTTTTTTCACGTTTATACCAGAGAAAATATTTTTAACAAAATTCATTTACTTATTTCACCACCGCTACTTT
>CAYZGB010000083.1:0-2006 GCA_964477915.1 uncultured Melioribacter sp.
ATTCGAACCCTCGGTACGCGTGAAGCGTACAACGGTTTTCGAGACCGCCCCGTTCAACCACTCCGGCACCTCTCCGAAAATAGAATAAAAGAACAAAATTGAACTGCAATATTAAGAATATTATTCGAATACGGCAAACAAAATTTCACGTTGAAATTTCCGATTTAATGAATTAAGTTAATCGGAACAAATATCCGATTTTTTGTGGAAAGCAGATGAAAGTTAAGAATTTTAATTCAATAAAAATAAAACCAAAGATAATTCGCAATACCGAAAAACCGGTAGCCTTCGAAAGATTACTTGTTCAAACCTTTTTCCTTTTCTTGGTAATTTGGATTGGAATACAATTCCATTTTTTTGTAAAATGGGTGGAAAGCGGCGGTACGGAAAATTTTGTAAACCGTCCTCCCGGAGTAGAAGCATTTCTTCCGATTGGATCGTTAATGAGTTTACTCTATTTCATTAAAACCGGCGATTTTAATATGATCCATCCTGCCGGATTTTTTATTTTTATTGCCGTTCTTACTATTTCAATTGTTTTTGGAAAATCGTTTTGCAGCTGGGTTTGCCCGATTGGGATACTTTCGGAATATATTGGAGAATTTGGAGCGAAAATTGAAAAAAAATTCTTTGGCAAGGAACTGAAACTACCGAAAATATTGGACTATCCGTTACGAAGTTTGAAATATTTAATAATGATTTTTTTCGTTTACTCTGTTTTTGCAATGTCTGCTGACGATTTGAAATCATTTTTAGATAGTCCTTACAACATTCTTGTTGATGTTAAAATGTATTATTTCTTTGCGGATATTTCTCTTTTTTCAATTAAGGTGCTCACTGCATTATTTATCCTTTCGATTGTAATAAGAAATTTTTGGTGCCGTTATCTTTGTCCATACGGAGCATTGCTTGGAATATTTTCGCTATTAAGTATTTTCAAAATTAAACGTAATACGGATACTTGTATTGATTGCGGATTGTGTGCAACTGCTTGTCCACATCATATTAAAGTGGATAAAGTAAAAACGGTTGTTTCGGACGAATGTACATCGTGTTTGCAATGCTTGGATGCTTGCCCTGTTGCCGATACATTGGAACTTCGTAGTGTAGTAGGCGACAAAAAAATAAATAAAAAATATGTGGGAATAATTTTATTGATTATTTATTTTACTATTACCGGATACGGAATGTTAACACACAAGTGGCAGAACAATGTAGATCAGAAAACATACTTAAAATTGTACGAAAATATAAATTCGTATCAACATACTACGAATTAAGGAGAAAAAATGAAAAGGCACGAAGCAATAATTCCGCTTTCACAAGATCATCATCAAGCTTTAAGATTAGCTGTTGCAATACGGAAAAAAGCACCGAATGTAAGACTTGCACGCAAATCACTTGAAGAAAAAATTAAAGAAACCGAAGATACATATCAAACAGAATTAATTCCACATTTCGAACACGAGGAAGAAATACTTTTCCCTATTTGTAAAGGTCGTGATGAAGAATTAGATAAACTTATCGATAAAGTGCTTGCCGAACATAAAATGATTAAAGAAGCGGCAGAGAATTTACGCAATGGCGATCCCGTCGAAAATTTAGATAAATTCGGGGAAATGTTAAATAATCACGTAAGGTTGGAAGAGCGGGAAGTGTTCCAGAAAATTCAGGAAGTTGTTCCCGAAGAAGAACTAAACAAACTTATCGGAAAAATTCCTCTTGCTGCTGATAGTTGTAAAATTTAATTACTAAGTTTGTTTCGTTTAGTTGATTTTTTTTTGTGTCGCTTCTATGGAGCTTGTTTTTTCACTTTTGCTTTAATACTACAAAGATGTCGTCCTTACGGTACTTTACGTTTGTTTTTCTGTCATTTCGACGAAGTCGATAAATTCGGCTGAGGAGAAATCTTTTTTTTAGCTTTTTAAGATTTCTCACCCCTAGGCAACAAGTTACACTCGGTGTTCGAAATGACAATTTGGAATTGACCACGGACGAAGGTCAAG
>CAYZGB010000083.1:2106-9602 GCA_964477915.1 uncultured Melioribacter sp.
GTTACACTCGGTGTTCGAAATGACAATTTGGAATTGACCACGGACGAAGGTCAAGGGACAACGTACTGAAAAAATCCGTAAAAATCCGTCCAATCCGTGTTCTATTAATATCTGCGAAAATCATAAAATATAAGATAAAATCTGCGTCCCATTAAATTTGAAGATTGCTTTGTCCCGATTAGCGGGACTCGCAATAACAATTTAGAACTTTTACTGAACGCTGACCGCTGATTACTGAACGCTGAATTCACTCTATCGTTATATCAAACCAAATCTCTTTATTGAAAAATGCTTAACTTTAATATTTAAATTTTAATAAATATTAACAAAAGTTGAGTACGAATAAACAAAATACTGAGCCTGGAATTACAAATTAATTGCTGAATATTACGATTTTTCTTCTTTCGGCAATTATTATTTATTTGGGATTTTTGCTGTTTTCGAATCTTACAGGTAGTTCGGAAACCGAAGTTCAAACAAATCCGAAAGTATTTAAACCTACTGAAATTATTCAGGCGGAAGTATTAAACGGATGTGGCATTTCTGGAATTGCCGATATTTTTAAGGATTATTTGCGTTCTAAAAAAATTGATGTTGTAACAACAGGTAATTACTCCAACTTTGATGTGCTTAATAGTTTTATTATCGATAGAATGGGTAACAAAAAGAAAGCACTTTATATTGCTAAACTTTTGGGAATAGACAAAAAAAATATTATTACCCGAATTAACAGAGATTATTTTTTGGATATTACCGTAGTAATTGGTAAAGATTATTTAAAACTTAAACCGTTGAGGTAAATTAATGGAAGGATTAGAACTTGCTAAAAGAATTAGCGAATTAATTTTATCGAAAAAAGGATACGATATTAAAATTTTGGATTTACGTGGAATTTCTTCGGTGGCGGATTTTTTTGTAATTTGTTCCGCCGATTCGGATATTCAAGTTAAAGCAATTACCGATGAAATTGAAAGAAAATTACGTAAAGAGGGAATTAAACCTTATAATCGTGAAGGAACGGTTACTAATACTTGGGTCTTGCTCGATTATGTTGATGTAGTTGTTCACGTTTTCAAACACGAAACGCGTTTGCATTACAGCCTTGAAAAACTTTGGGGCGACGCTCCAATACTCGAAATTAAAGATGAACCGGAAAGTGAAAATAATTACGGAGCCAATGAAGAATGAAACAAACGCTCACAACAATCTTTGATAAAGCAAAAGAAAAACTCGAATACTTAAAAGATGCGGAAATAAATTTTTCCGTTCCAAATAATCCGCAGTTTGGTGATTACTCAACAAATGTTGCCTTAACTCTTGCGAAAAAATTACGTCGTGCACCTCGTGATATTGCAAACGAAATTATTGAAAATCTCGAAACTGAAAATACCGGAATTGAAGTAAGCATTGCCGGTGCGGGATTTATTAATTTCAAATTTTCAGCCGAGGCATTGGTTAAGGTAATTCCCGAAATTCTTTCGCAAAACGAAAATTACGGCAAAAGCAATAAAGATAAAGACAATAAATTCAATGGTAAAAAAGCAATAGTGGAATTTGTTTCGGCAAATCCAACCGGACCGTTAACCGTTGGACACGGACGTAATGCGGTTGTTGGCGATACAGTTGCTAACTTGCTCGAATGGATTGGCTACGATGTTACCCGCGAATATTATTTCAACAATGCGGGAAGACAAATGCGTGTACTCGGCGATTCGGTTCGACTTCGCTATTTGGAACTACTCGGCGAAAAAATTGATTTTCCCGAGGATTATTATCAAGGCGAGTACATAAAAGATATTGCGAAAAAGATTTACGAATTGGAAAGCGATAATTTAAAGAACGAAACGGAAGTAACGTATTTCAAGGATTTTGCCGAAAAAGAAATTTTTGACGACATCAAAAACACGCTTGCATCTCTCGGTATCGAAATGAATTCATTCTTTAACGAAAATACACTTTACGAAAACGGAAAGATTGACGAAATACTTAAAATATTTGAAGAAAAAGGTGTATCCTATAAAAAAGACGGAGCGGTTTGGCTTAAACTTACCGAACTTGGAAACGAGCAAGACAAAGTAATCGTAAAATCCAGCGGCGAGCCGACTTACCGCTTGCCCGATATTGCTTATCACACAACCAAATTCGAGCGAGGCTACGATTTGATTGTCGATTTATTCGGTTCGGATCATATGGCTACTTATCCCGATGTTCTTGCCGGATTGAAATTCCTCGGTTACGATACAAGCAAAATCAAGGTGCTTATTCATCAGTTTGTAACCATTATGGAAAACGGCGAAGTTGTTAAAATGTCCACACGTAAAGCAAATTTTGTAACGCTCGATGAACTGATTGAAGAAGTAGGAAGCGATGTTGTTCGATATTTCTTTATTATGCGCAGTATCACAAGCCATTTGAATTTCGACTTAACTCTTGCAAAAAAACAATCGGACGAAAATCCGGTTTTCTACTTGCAATACGCACACGCACGGATTTCCTCGATTTTACGAATGACAAAAGAGGAAGGCATGGATAAATCTACCGAAAATTTGAATTTACTTACAACAAGTGCTGAGAAAAACTTGCTGAAATTAATAAACCGATTTAAAGATGAAATTCATTACGCAGCGGAAAACTACGAGCCGCACAAAGTTGCAAATTCCCTTCAAGAACTTGCTGCTGCGTTTCATAAATTTTATACGGAATGTAGAATTATCGGCTCTGAGAAAAAACTTGCCGAAGCACGCATTGCACTTGCAGAAGCAACACAAATACTAATACGTAACGGCTTAAACTTACTTGGCATAACAGCACCGGAAAGAATGTAGAGAAAATGATTATTTCCTTAAAAATTTTTTGTCAATTGAGTTAAAACAATAAATAATAGTGATTTTTTTACGATAATATAAGGATAGAATTTTCGAAATTTTAGGAAAAATGAAATTATAATTTGAAATTAAAATGAACAGTCCCGAAAGATTTACAATATTAGTTGGAAATAAAGAAATCCCAGAAAATACACTTTATAAAGTACGTGGAATTTTACGCGATATGGGCCTTGATGAAAGTCATTTTCGTGTTTATATGGAAGGGAAGGTTAAAACTGTAATTAACGTCGTGATCGACTCATTATATTCCGAAGAGTTTATATTAAAAGCACTCAATCAACAAATTAAGTTCGTTCCCACTAATGAAAAGATTCGCCGAATAATGTCCCTTGTCTCTGCTGATTTTGATATTGAAGACAATAATGATTTGCTTATTGGGAAAAGGGAATTAAAAAAATCCGAAAATTCAATTTTAAATGAAGAGTTTGAAGAAGAAGAGAATTCTTTTGTATTGGATTCGTCATCTGTGAAGTTTGCTGAAATGCTACAGAGCGATGAGCCCGAAGAGATAATTGAAGAAGCTGAAGAACTTATTGAAAACGGAGAAGATATACAACGACGTGCAAAAGATATTTTAAGAACAACGGTTGAAAACGAAATAAAAAAAGCAGTAAAGGGTACGGTCAATAACCCGCGAAATTTACAGAAGTCAATGAAAGTTCTTACCGATTTAATGACAAACGATATTTTAAATAACGGAGAGTTTAAAGACCTTTCGCAGAGTGCAGGTTTTAACGCAATAAAAATTTTAGAAAAAAACGATAAATATTCCGATGAATTGTTAAAGATTTTAGAAAATGAAAAAATTGATGATTATGTTAGAATGAAATCCTTGTTAATTTATATTAAGAATTTGAAAAAGAAAAATTATCCGGTTAAAGATATTAGAGAAAAAATTAATCTTGATTTGGCAAAAGAAATTTATTCTAAAACGCAACAACTTTTGCAACCCGAAGAAAAACAAATTATTAATCCGCTATTATGAATGTGAAATCAAATGAAGTTCGAAACTATTTCAATAATAATTGACGATAGAAAAGAAATAGATAAAGTAAAAAAAGCATTAAATGCTTTTAAGATGAAAAATCCTAATGCTTCGTTAGGAAAACCTCGCTTTGGTGAATTGAGTGGGAAAATACTAATTACGTTTAAAGTCGATAACGAATATTCTTCCGAGCTAATTTTAGCATTTGCTCACAATTATATTACTGTATTGGCTACCACCGATAAAATTAAAAAGAAGGTTGAAAAAGCCACAGCACAATACGCTGAGGCTCTTGCCAAAAATAGTAAAGACTGGGACGAGATGAAAATCGAACAGCCCAAGATGAGTATTTCGGAATTGGAAAGTTTTGCACAATCCGGTAATTACAATGAGATAATAAAAATTGCAAGCGATTTAATTGTTTACGGCGAGAAAATAGTAGAAAAAGCTAAAAACGTTTTAGATGAAAGTGTTAAAAATGCTATTGAAAAAGCATACAAAAAAGCAATTGACGAGCAAGAATTTGCCGAAGATTCTATTAATCGATTAATTAAAGTATCTGCCGATTCCCGTTTACGAATTATGAATAAATGGGAACTTATGCAAGAAGCTGGGAAAAAGGCAATTGATTTAATTGTGAAATATCCTCAATTTTCAATTAAACTGGTTGAAATTGCAAATAACGCCGAAATTCATAATTATATAAATATACTCGCCTTCATCACTTTTGGAAATATTGTTTATAACGAAAAAGAACAACACAAAGAAGCAATTGAAGAGGCTACCCGTTTATTAAATTTACGTTGGATTGAAATCGCTTATGACGTTGCCACTTCGTTCCTTTCGGAAAAAGAAAAAGAGTTGTTTAAAAAGTATTTAAAATATTTTAGAAATCGTAAAGAAGCATTGAAAAAATGATGCTCATTCTTCTTTTAATTTCTTTATTAACGTTGCCTATCAATTCACAGAACTTAAAATTAATTAAGCATTTTGGTAGTTTCGAAAATGCTATTGATTTTTCATATTCGTCGGGCGGATATTTTTACGTTATCTCACAAGGAGACGAATCGTTAAGAAAATTGGATACAAACGGAACTGAACTTGCAAATATTGGTGGTTACGGTTGGGAGCAAACTTCATTTGATAATCCGGTTGATGTTTTTGCAACTCCGTTAAAAGTTTACGTCGCTGATAAAAATAATAATCGAATATTAGTTTTTGACAGATTTTTGAATTATCAATTTCAAATTACCGATGATAATATTACGTTTTTCCCACAAAGTTGTGCTGTTTCGGAACAAGGTGATATTTTTATTTTGGACTCGGACAATTTAAGAATTCTTAAGTTTGATATGTTCGGCAATTATGTCGATGAAATCGGAACAATTACTTCCGGAAAATTTACATTCGAATCTCCAAGAAAATTGGCAATATCTCAAAGTGGCGATTTATTTGTTTTGGATAAAAATCGTGTATTGATTTTTGATTTATTTGGAAATGGGAAACAAATTTACTCACTTCCTTTTGAGGGTGAAAACATTAACAGTTACGGAAAAATATTTACTGTAAATGGAATGTTTGAAATTATTGCTATTAATCTAACAAACGGGAAAACCAATTTACTTAATAAAGTTTCTGGGTTCATAAAATCGGAGTTTATTAAAGATTCAATTATTATCTCCAATTATTTGTACGTTTTAACTGATTCGGAAATCTGGGTTTTTAAGATTTCTTGATAGATTTGAATCTGTTTTATCCTAAAATTCCTTTTGTAATTCTACACTAAAAATCGTTAATTTTACTATCTTAAAATCATAATATTGCCAACCAAATCAAGGAGAAATAAACTATGGCTAATGCATATTTCAAAGTTCCGGTTCCGCAAAATGAGTCTATTCTTACTTACACACCAGGTAGTAAAGAGCGGAAAGAACTTAAAGAAGAACTTGCAAAATTAAAATCGCAACAAATTGAAGTACCGATAATTATTGGTGGAAAAGAGATTCGTACTGGAAATCTCGGCGAAATGCGTATCCCTCATAATCACGAACATATTTTAGGTACGTTTCATAAAGCGGGAAAAGAGGAAGTCCAAATGGCAATTGATGCCGCTTTGGAAGCACGTAAGATATGGGCTGAAATCCCTTGGGAACAACGTGTTTCGATTTTTCTTAAGGCTGCGGAATTACTTTCCGGCCCCTGGCGTGCCAGATTAAACGCGGCAACAATGTTAGGACAATCGAAAGTTGTTCACCAAGCGGAAATTGATTCGGCTTGCGAATTGATTGATTTTTGGCGATTTAATTCATTTTATATGGCTGAATTAATGAAAGAGCAACCGTATTCGCCTCGCGGAATGTGGAACCGTGAAGAATATCGTCCGCTTGAAGGCTTTATTTTTGCGGTAACTCCATTTAATTTTACTTCAATTGCAGGTAACTTGCCAACTGCACCGGCAATAGTAGGTAATGTTGTTTTATGGAAGCCAGCTTCAAGTGCTGTTTATTCTGCTTATCAATTGATGCTTTTATTAAAAGAAGCCGGTTTGCCTGACGGTGTTATTAATTTTGTTCCAGGCACTGGTGCAAGTGTTGGACGTACGGCTCTCGAAAGCCCCGATTTGGCGGGAATTCATTTCACCGGTTCTACTGCAACATTCCAAAATATGTGGAAAACAGTCGGTAATAATATTATGAATATGAAATATTATCCGAGAATTGTTGGCGAAACCGGCGGAAAGGATTTCATCTTTGTTCATAACAAAGCCGATATCGACGGCGTAGTTGTTGCGGCAATTCGCGGTGCATTTGAATATCAAGGACAAAAATGTTCCGCTGCATCAAGAATGTATATGCCGAAATCACGTTGGGAAGAATTTAAAGAAAAATACACTGCCGAAGTTTCCAAAATAAAAATGGGCGATGTAGAAGATTTTACGAATTTTATGTCTGCTGTTATTGATAAAGCAGCGTTCGATAATATTACCGAGTACATCAAATATGCTCAAAATTCGGACGAAGCGGAAATTATTACCGGTGGTGGTTTTGACGATTCGAAAGGATATTTCATAGAACCAACTACAATTGTTACTACTAATCCGCATTTCAAAACAATGGAAGAAGAAATTTTTGGACCGGTTTTAACCATTTATGTTTACGATGATGACAAATTTGAAGAAACTCTTGAACTTTGCAACACAACTTCTCCTTATGCTTTAACCGGTGCTATTTGGTCGCAAGATAGATACGCATTACTTAAAATGGAAAATGCTTTGCGTAATGCTGCCGGTAATTTTTATATCAACGATAAACCAACGGCGGCTGTTGTTGGACAACAACCGTTTGGTGGAAGTCGTGCTTCCGGCACAAATGATAAAGCGGGAAGTGCAATGAATATTCTCCGTTGGATGACGGTAAGAACATTAAAAGAAACGTTTAATCCACCTAAAGATTGGACTTACCCTTTTATGTCCGAAGAATAATTTCTAAAAAAATCGAAAAATTAAACCCCGCAATTTAGCGGGGTTTTTTATTTCTTATTAATAAAAAAAGCCGACCCGAATTAATCGAGTCGGCTAAATAATTTAGGGGGAGGAAGAAATTATTTCATTAAGATAAATTTCTTCG
>CAYZGB010000084.1:0-9430 GCA_964477915.1 uncultured Melioribacter sp.
GATTTGCAATTCTCGGTGTACCACGTGAACGTTTTGCAATTTCAAGTGAGGCATTTTTTTCAATCTCCACATCCAAAATCGAAGCCGTTCGTTTTACAATTTTCGAAAGTGTTTCTGCATCGTAGTAATCGAGGCGTGATTTTATTCCAAACCTATCACGCAATGGTGCGGTAAGTAATCCTGCACGCGTTGTTGCTCCGACAAGAGTAAACTTCGGCAAATTAATTTGCACTGTGCGGGCATTAGGTCCGGTATCAATCATTATATCTAGCGTAAAATCTTCCATTGCGGAATAAAGATATTCCTCAACAACCGGGCTTAAACGGTGAATTTCATCAATAAAAAGCACTGATTTTTCGGGCATATTTGTAAGTATTCCCGCCAAATCACCGGGTTTTTCAAGAACAGGTCCGGAAGATGTTTTAATTTCAACGCCTAACTCGTTGGCAATTATGTTTGCCAAAGTTGTTTTTCCCAATCCGGGTGGACCTGTAAGTAAAACGTGGTCTAAAGCCTCGCCACGTGATTTTGCCGCGGTGATAAAAACTTTTAGATTATTAACAATTTTCGGCTGACCAACAAATTGCCCAAATCGTGAAGGACGAATTGAATTTTCAAAATTGCGTTCTTCTTCGCTTACTACGGGATTTATATTATCGGCTCTTGGCATAAGTTTTCCGGTAAAAAATGTTTTTAATTTTGAACATATTTTTTTCTTTTAACATTGCAATATAAAACATTAAAACTTCCATTAAAAGAACCGCAAAAACGGTTTGAACAAGGTTTAACGAAGAAGGAATAATTTGATAAAATCCAAGTGAAATAGGCGAGCCGTATAAAATCACAAGGTGAACAATATAAACGGCAAGAGTGTTTTTCCCCAATACTAATACACTTTTCGGTAAACGTGCAATTTTGTGGCTCAATATTTTCAGTAACGAGAACAAAATCAATACAAACGAAATTCTTTCGGCAATTAAACCGAAGTAACTTTCTCCAAAAGTGTTGCGGAGAAGCAATGTTAATAGGGAAACCATTCCGAAAAAAACAATCGCTGTTTTTTCCTTAAATAAATTTCGTTTGATTAAAACCGAAATTGTTGCACCAAAGAAAATGTAACCAAGCCAAGGAAATAGCGTAAAGACCGAGCCGTATTCATTTGTGAAATATGATGATATAAAAATAGGCAAAGATTTTACAAATACCGCATCATCAATAAAATAGCCTATTACAAAAACAGCAAGTGCCGAAATCAAATAAACATAGTGGGGAAATCGCACTAAAATAATTTTGGGAATTAACATTGAAATTAATGCTACGAAAATTATTCCCAAGCCGATAATATGTAATGCATCAACCGAAAAGAAAGTTAGGATTTGGGAATTTGTAATTTTACCAATACGGAAAGGATTAAATGTGGGAAATCGTAATAGATAACCTGTGAAAATTAAAAACAAGCCGCGTTTAATTCCCTTAATAATTCGTTCGGGTTTTGGTTTAAGCTCGCTATTTAATAAGAGATACGTAAAAATCAATCCCGACACAAACATAAAAACCGGTGCGGTAAATCCGCGTAACCAAACCCAAAACGAGTAAACCAAACTATCGGGATTTCTTAAATCGTTGTTTAGAAAAACATGAACGGTATGCCCTTCCACCATTAAAATTACAGCAATTGCACGTAGTAAATCAATTTCTATTACGCGTTTATTCGTTTTCATTTCGATAATTATTTGAAAAATCAAAGTTAATGAAAAGAATTAGGTTGTTTAAAATAAAAAGCCCCGCCAATTGATTGTCGGGACTTTTTCATTCACAATAAGGAGTGCTATGAGGTCTCTTTATTATAAATTTCATTCACATTAATAATAATCGGAATAAATTCGAAAAAGTTTAGCTTATTGATATTTTTTTCTATCACAAATTTAAAAAATTTTTTGGTTAATTAATACCTGAATAAACTTTAATTTCTTTTTTCAAGCTTTCCTTTAATTTATCTTTTGTTTTTTCAATATCGTAACGAGTTTGCAGATTAAGCCAAAATGTTTCCGAAAGCCCGAAATAAATCGAAAGTCTCAAAGCCGTATCCGCTGTAATTGAACGTTTCCCGTGAACAATTTCATTAATTCTTCTTGGTGAAACACCAATAGACTTTGATAAACGATATTGTGATATACCCATTGGTTTTAAAAATTCTTCTAATAATATTTCTCCCGGGTGAACAGGTTTAATTAGATTTTTACTTATATTCATTTTATTACCCTTTATGATAATCAATTAATTGAATTTCATAAGCGTCGTTTTGCTTCCACTTGAAAATAATTCTCCATTGATTATTTACTCTTATACTATAAAATTTGGAAAGATTACCAGTTAACTTTTCTAATCTATTCCCTGGCGGAATTCGTAAATCATCTATACAACTTGCAGCATCAATAATTAATAATTTCCTATAAGCAGAACGAATTATTATTGACGGGAATTTTTTAACATAATTCCTATGAAATAATCTTTCCGTATTTTTATCACCAAAAGATTTTATCATAAGTTATATAATAACGAAACACGTTATTAAATTCAATTTTATATAAAAAAAATTAAATACAATTTTTAATGGAAATAGATTCAATAAAATCATTTATTTTTCTTGTTAAAAAACTGAATTGAACAATAACAACCACGAAATATTATTAAAAGGAAGCACATTTGTTGCTCTCGATTTTGAAACAACCGGATTGAAGCCGGAAAATTCGCGTGTAATTGAAGTCGGTTTGGTAAAGTTTAACGCGGAAAAAATTCTCGATACTTTTTCCACATTTGTTAATCCGCAAATTCCCGTGCCCGAAAGAATAATCGAACTAACGGGAATAAGTGATAAAGACTTAATAGATGCACCGCTTTTCGAGGATATTGCTTACAAAATAAAAGATTTTATTGACGAACTTCCGTTAGTTGCACACAATGCTAAGTTCGATTTCGGCTTTCTAAAACACGAATTTCTTTTATCCGAAATTCCCGAGCCAACAAATGCAACAATTTGCACAGCCATTCTTGCTCGAAAATTGTTTCCTCAACTTAAAAGCAAAAATCTTACTTCGGTTGCAAAACATCTAAATATTTACAACAAAAACACTCACCGAGCTTTATCGGATGCCTTGACCGCAGCAAAAATATTTATGAAAATGCTTCCGCGACTCGAAGAAGAACACGGGATTCGTATGCTCGAGCAATTAAACACTTTTCAGAAAATTCCACCGAAAGCTAAAAGCATTAAATTCGTAAAAAAAAGTTTGCTTAACGATTTGGCAAACATTCCCGATTTGCCCGGTGTTTATTTTTACAAGGATAAAAACGGAAAAATAATTTACGTTGGCAAGGCAAAATCTTTAAAGAAAAGATTGGCGAGTTATTTTACATCTTACGCGGGACGCAAAGCGAAAAAGATTATTCGAACCGCTAAAAATATTGAGATTAAGCAAACTAATAGCGAACTCACTGCCCTACTTGCCGAAACCAAATTAATAAAATTACACAATCCAGAATTTAACTCACTTCTGAAAAAATTTCCGCAAACATGGTTTATTAAAATCGATAAAACGAAGGATTTCCCTGTTCCTAAAATTACTTCCGTTCTGAAATCCGATTACGCCGATTATTTCGGTCCGTACCGCAATCGCGAAACGGCATTGGAAATTCTTGATGTTGTAAACAAGGCGTTTCAACTTCGAGAGTGCACGGAAAAGGAATTTAAGAAAAAGAAAAAATGCTATCTTGCCGATTTGGGAAGATGTTCCGCCCCTTGCGTTATGCCGAATAAAAAAGAATACGCCGAAGAATTAAATAAAGCGTCCGAATTTTTAAGAGGCGAAAACCAACAAGCACTAAATATTTTATTGAATAGAATGAAGATGTTTTCGAGCAGAATGGATTTTGAAGCCGCTGCTGAAATTCGCGATACTGCTCAAAAATTGCTTAATCAATTAAAGCGAACTTCGATACTTGCCGAACCGATTAATTCCGCAAACGCAATAATTGAAGTAACTTGCGGTAACAGAAAAGATTTTCTTCTTTTTACAAGCGGAAAATTTTACATCAAAAACGACATTACCGAAAAATCGGATTTGTTTACCGAAGCTTTGTACGATTATTTCAACAACACGCTTTTTGCCGAAAGTGAAATATTAAAAGAGGATTTGGAGTATTTTAAAATTTCCCTTGCTTGGTTAAATTCACACAGAGACTTGGTTCGGATTTATTATCTAAAAAATTACGAGTCAATCGATGAATTGTTTTTTGAAATGAAACGGAACTTTGTATGAAACAATCAATATTTTATCGCATAAATTTTATCGCAATTTTCTTTTTGTTTTTAAGTATTAACGCACAACAAAATTCTACAATTCCCAAATGGGCGGAAAAAGCAATATGGTATCAAATTTTTCCCGAAAGATTTTCCAATGGTGATAAATCCAACGATCCGAAACCAATTGATACAAAAGGTGCTTGGCCTTACAAATTACCGAAAAATTGGGAAATAAGTAATTGGTTCGGCGACTGGTACGAACTGCAAGAATGGGAAAAATCGCCAAATGCTAATTTTTACGAAATTGCGGCAACGCGTAGATACGGCGGCGATTTGCAAGGTGTAATCGATAAATTGGATTATCTTGAAAACTTGGGAATTACTGCAATCTATTTAAATCCGCTTTTCGAATCCCCTTCTCTGCACAAATACGATGCAACGATGTACCGGCATATCGATAACAACTTCGGACCTAATCCCGAAATGGACAAACAGATTTGGGAAACGGAAATTCCCGATAATCCCGCCACGTGGAAGTGGACAACTGCCGATTCGCTTTTTCTTGCTTTGATTAAGGAAGCGCATAAACGGAACATCAAAATAATTATCGACGGCGTTTTTAATCACGTCGGTAAAACTTTTTGGGCTTTTCGAGATGTTGTGAAAAATCAGAAAAATTCGAAATACAAGGATTGGTTTTACATCAAGCGTTGGGATAATCCCGAAACAGCGGAAAACGAGTTCGATTACCGAGGTTGGTACGGTGTAAAAGATTTACCCGAATTAAAAGAAGATGAAAACGGTTTAATTCCTGAAATCAGGAAACACATCTTTAATATTGTTAAACGTTGGGGCGATCCGAACGGCGACGGAAATCCCGAAGACGGAATCGACGGTTGGAGACTTGATGTTGCCGATATGGTGAATATTAACTTCTGGAAAGATTTTCGAAAAGAAGTAAAAAAGATAAATCCCAATGCGTATTTAACCGGCGAAGTTTGGTGGGAAGATTGGAGCAAAAACAAAATGTACAACGCTTCGCCGTGGCTTGGTGATGCGGCATTCGACGGCGTAATGAATTACAGATTTGCCCGTGCGGTTAAGCGATTTATTGCCGATAAAAAATTGGGAATTTCCGCCAAGGCTTTTGCAGATTCGATTAGACAAATTTATTCCGATTACGGTTACGAAAATTCAATGCTCTGTATGAATTTACTCGATAGCCACGATACCGAAAGGCTTGCTTCGATTGTTGTCAATCCCGATCATTACTATGATCATAATGCAAATCCTTCCCAAAATCCCGATTGGAAAGTACGCAAACCGAATGCATTGGAAATGCGAAAAATAAAATTGATGATTGCCTTGCAAATGACTTTGCCCGGTGCCCCTATGATTTATTACGGCGACGAAGCCGGAATGTGGGGCGGCGACGACCCTGACGACCGCAAACCAATGCTCTGGCCGGAATACAAATATGAAGACGAAACTCACCACCCTTTCGGTAAAAAACGCCCTCGCGATAAAGTTACATTCGATTATAATTTATTCAATTGGTACAAAAAACTAATAAAAATACGGAAAGAAAACCTCGTTCTTTCAACAGGAAAAATCGAATTTCTAAATACCAATAATAAGGATTTACTTGTCTTCAAAAGATTTTACAAAAAAGATATTTTGTTAGTACTAACTAACAAAAGTCCCAAAACAATCGAAATAAATTTTTTACCTTCCTTAAAATATTACGATTTAATAACCAATTCCTTTTTCGATTTTGAACTAAAACCATTTGAGGTTGTAATTTTGCAGAAAAGATGAAAAAATATTTCCATCCCTAAATGAACTAATGATTTGTTTTACAGGCTAAATTAATTTTGTTCTTGGGGTTCGAAATGACAATTTTTTTTGAAATGACAACGGACGAAGCACCAAGGACGAGACAAATCCGTCGCAGCAGTACCGTCATCAATGGTAAATTGTAATTCAAGTGCTATTGATTTTGGAAATCATTCCAACTTTTATTTCACATCTTTAACGCATCTGAAACCGGTGAAAGAGTTTGATTTTTCGGGAGAAAATCCACGTCGGTATTGAATGCGAATAAAAACTTGGTTCGGACTTGCCCAACTACCGCCACGGACTGATTTGCTTTCGTCTTTTCCGTTAAAATCATTCTCGCACCATTCGCTGACATTTCCGAGCATGTCGAATAATCCGAAACCATTAGGTTTGTAACTACCAACCGGTTTTGTATTGACTTCGCGTAATCCGGCAACTTTCTTCAAACCTTCAACAATATTTTCACCTTTGCAATTAAAATTTGCATTTTGGCAACTTGCTTCGTTTCCCCACCAAAACCAACGGAAATTAGAACCGCCCCGTGCCGCGTATTCCCATTCAGTTTCGGTTGGCAACCTCTTGCCCGCCCATTTGGCATAAGCTTTTGCGTCGTTCCACGTAACGTTTACAACCGGATGATTTTCTCTGCCTTTTGTTGCGTACTTTTGCCAATCGCCTTCCGCCTTGTATCCGGTCGCCTTAATAAAATTGGAAAACTGTTTATTCGTTACTTCGTATTTGTCCATATAAAACGCTTTAACGGAAACTTTCCTTTTAGGGAATTCGTTCGAAAACCAATCGTATGCGTGAACAAGATCCATATGCGGAACTTTTTCGCCAAGTTTAATCAAATCTGTAATTTCCAATGAATCCGTTCCCATTACAAAATCACCTGCGGGAATTAAAACCATATTAGAATGAGATTTAACTTTTGTGATATTTACACTTTTTCCTTGTGCGAAAAAAGGACTTGCGAAAAGAATGAGCAAAACCAAAATTTTAATTTTTGTGTTCATTGCCTTTGCACTCCAATGTTTTGTTTGTAAGATTATATTTGCTCCGCAACTCGAATAATCTTTTTTTATCATAGTCGGAAAGAACATTTGCATTGCCCAATGCTTTAGCTCGCCAAACAATTTCGGCGGTGTGTTCAAGAGTTTCCATCTTAAAGTAAGCATCGGTTAAATTTTTCCCTACACACAACGCACCGTGATTTGCAAGTAAAATTACGTCGGTTTTTTCGATAAAAGGACGAATCGATTCCGGCACTTCATCTGTTGAAGGCAATGCAAATGGTGCAATCGGAACGGCGCCTAGCATTAAAACAGATTCGGGCAAGTAACATTCATCAAGCGGAATACCCGCAAGTGCAAAAGCAGTTGCAAACGGCGGATGAGCGTGAACAACAGCATTTACATCGGGGCGTAATTTGTAAACTTCGGAGTGCATTTTGAATTCGCTTGTTATCTTGTAATTACTTTCTCCCAAAAGTATTCCGTTAATATCGCAATGCAAAATCATTTCTTCAGTCATAAAACCTTTGCTAATTCCACTTGCAGTTACAAGAAATTCATTTTCGGAAACTCGTACGCTAATATTCCCGTCGTTTGCTGCAACGTACTTTCTCTGCCAAAGTCTTTTCCCTATTTCAATGATTTCATTTTTAGCTTCGGTTAAATTCATTTTAACACCTAAAAATCAAAGGAATAACCACGTTTCGGAATTTCGATATTCGTAAAGCCAATATTTTCAAGGGCGGATTTAAATTCTATTTGTGCATCGTGTTCGCCGTGAACCAAAAAGAAATTTTTAATTTTCTCCCGATTAAAATTATCAAAATAATCAAGCAATTCATCTCTATCGGCGTGACCACTGAACGAATTAAAAACAACCACTTCGGCATTAACATCGTACGGCATTCCCAAAATATTTACACGTTTTTCGCCATCGACAATTTTTCTGCACAAAGTATGTTCGGCACAATATCCAACAATCATAATAATATTTTTCGGATTTTCGATATTATTAGCCAAATGATGAACAACTCTTCCGCCTTCGCACATTCCCGATGCGGAAATGATTATCATCGGTCCATCCTTGTGATTTAAAGATTTTGATACTTCTTTATCACGAACGTAAATTAATTTATCAAATCCGAATGGATCGTTGTTGTGAAAAATTTTATCAAGGGTTTCTTTATCAAAACATTCGGGATGTAATCGGAAAATATCAGTAGCATTAACGGCAAGCGGACTATCGACATAAACGGGTATTTCGGGTGCAAGTTTCTTTTCGAATATCTCGTGCAAATCGTAAATTAGCTCTTGCGTTCTTTCCACACTAAAAGCTGGAATAATAATTTTAGATTTCAAAGCAATTGCTTTTTTAATTACGTTAGCAAATTTTTCGTAAACCTTTTCGTTTTTGTCGTGCAAACGATTTCCGTAAGTACTTTCGCTAATTAGAATATCAACATCTGGAATGCGTTCGGGGTCGCGTAAAATCGGTCGGTTTGGACGCCCTAAATCGCCGGTAAAACCGAGCGTGATTTTATTTCCGTTTTCGTTTATTTCAATCAACGTAATTGCCGAACCGAGAATATGTCCAGCATCAAAAAAAGTAAATGCAATATTTTCGTTTATCTTAAATCTTTGGTGATAATTCAATCCCACAAAATTATTAAAAGAACGCCTTGCGTCATCAACGGTATAAAGCGGTTCGAAAGGTTTTTTCCCTTGTGCAATTCTTCTTTTGTTAATGTACTTAACATCATGCTCTTGAAGATGAGCACTATCTTCAAGCAAAATTCTCGTTAAATCTCTTGTGGCAAATGTTGTAAAAATATGTCCCTCAAAACCTTTCTTAACAAGTGTAGGAATATTGCCCGAATGATCAATATGAGCGTGCGAAAGTATAATAAAATCAATCTCTTTCGGGTCGAATAAATCGAATTGACGATTTAACTCAAATGCGTGCTTGCGTTTACCTTGATACAAACCGGAATCGAGTAGGAATTTTTTTCCGGCAACTTCAATTAAATGAGCGGAACCCGTAACAGTTTGTGCTGCCCCAACAAAAGTGATTTTCATTTCAACCTCTTTCTAATAAACAAAAAACTTAAAAACAATTTACAAATTTTCGAGACGAGAGACATAGGGATATAAGTTTGTAAAGTTGAAAGTTCATAAAGTTCAAAAAGGTTAAAAGGTAAAAAGGCAAAGAGGATAAAAGGAATAAGAATGTAAGGAAATAGATCGAACTATTTCTCTACCAGCGATATTGTATTTC
>CAYZGB010000085.1:0-9111 GCA_964477915.1 uncultured Melioribacter sp.
AGATTGCTTCGCCTTCCGATTTCATCGGAAGACTCGCAATGACAATTTGGAATTTGTAATTTTGAATGGAAAAGTTTCCTCGTCTTTCCGCTAGACAAAATGATGAAATTTTAATATTAACCGTTATTTGTCTCTTCTTTTACTCTCGGCAAATCCATTCCGAATGTAGAACCAAGTCCGGGTTTACTTTTTACCCAAACCTTACCGCCGTGCTTTTCGACAATATGTTTAACAATCCAAAGCCCAATTCCATTACGCGTTTCGTCTCCGGTTGGTTCATTATCTAAAATCACACCTTTATCAAAAACCTTATGAACAAATTCCGGATCAATTCCAGGTCCATTATCAATAACTTCAATCGTTACATAATCAGGATTAAAATACGATTTAATAAGCACCTCCGTATCAGGAGGACTGTACTTAATCGCATTATTCACATAATTATCAATTGCTTCTTCAATCTTATCGGGATCGGCTTTGACCATTGGTAATTGATTGGAACTCTTGTTAATTAATTTAATTTTTTTGCTTTCCGCATAAGCAAGATTTTGAATATAAACCGAATGAATAATATCTCCGAGCTGCAATTCTTCAAATTTAAGATTATCCGAAACATCATCGGAAACAATTACTTCAGTTATTTCCTGTGCAAGTTTTACAACCTTTTCAGATGATTGAATCAAACCTTCCATTATTTCTTGTTGTTCTTGTGCCGTTAAATCGTAAGATTCCAATAGGTCAAGATAACTTCGTATTGCGGAAATAGGATTTTTTATATCGTGGAGAGCAATTGCAAAAAGTTCATTTTTCTTTTTGTGAAGTAGTTCCAATTTTTCTTTACTTTCTTGAAGTTGTTCTTTCTTTTCCAAAAGCTCTATGTTTGCTTTCTGTAAAATTGCAATTTTCTGTTCGAGCGTTTTAATTTTTTCTTTTAAAAGATTGTTCTGTTCTTCAAGATTTTTGTAACCATTTTTTAGATTCTCATAAAGTCCTTTAATTTGACTCGCCTCTTTTTCAACAATCATAAATTTTTCTCCGTATGAGGCTTTTTTCTTTAATTTTAGTATTTGTAAAAAAAGAATAATTACAATAACGAAAAGAATTGCTGATAATATCTCGTACATTTTTTTCTCACTTTTTTTAATATTATATTCGAAATAAATATTTGATAATTTAATCTGTAATAAAATAAATGGCAAGAGAAAGAAAAGTATTTTTATACGAACCTGATACAACTGCAAAAAGAATAATCTTACACGTATTAGCAAAATTAAATTCTAGAACAACTACTTTTTCCAGTTTTACCGAGTTGTACTCAACAACACCGGAACATATTAATTTACTAATTATTTCATATTCCGAAGATATTTCGGTATCTAAAATAAATACACTTGTTTCAAAGTACAGAAAAATAAACCCAAAACTACGAGCCTGTATTATTGCCGATGAAAAATTAGCTGGATTTCCTTGTACATTACTTAGACCGTTAAAATCAACTTTTCTCGAAAAAAAATTAGAAATCGAATTTTACATAACAGAATCGCAACCATTAAAGCCTAAATTTGATTTTGTTGGTGTCGGTATAGCTTCAAGTACTGGTGGTCCAATTACATTGCAACATTTTTTTTCAAATTTGCCGTTCACAAAGCAAGCCGCTTTTTTTCTTGTATTACATGCACCCGAATGGATGTTAAAAACTTACTCCGAAAGACTCGATCAAATTACAAAATACAATGTTCGCCTTGCAACAGACAATATGAATATTCTCCCCGGCAATATTTATGTTGCCCCAGGTGATTTTCATATGCTAATTGACGGATACGCAAAAAAAATAAAACTAAATAAAGATGAACCGGTAAATTTTCTGAGACCGGCTGCTGATCCAACTTTTTTTTCCATAGCAGAAAATTTCGCTAAAAAATCACTTGGTATAATTTTTACCGGAATGGGTTACGACGGAACACTCGGTGCAGGAAAAATTCATGCAGAAGGCGGAAAAATAATAGTTCAAGCACCCGATACCGCTGTAATTCATTCAATGCCCGAATCCGTTATTGAAACCGGAATTGCCGATAAAATTGTACCATTAGAAAAAATGCCCGAAGAAACCATTAAATTTATCAAACGCTTAAAAGTCAAATAGAAAAAACTTATATGCAAAAAAATAAAATTAGTGTAATAACTCTCGGCTGTTCAAAAAATACAGTTGATTCGGAAAGATTAATAAAACAATTGGAAATTAACAATTACGAAACAACTGAAAATATTGAGGATGCCGACTCCGTAATTATCAATACTTGCGGATTTATTGAACCTGCAAAGGAAGAATCTATTGAAACTATACTTTCGGCTATCGAAGAAAAAAAACGTGGAAACATTGAAAGCGTTTACGTTGCAGGTTGTCTTTCCCAAAGATATATGAACGATTTAAAAAAAGAACTTCCCGAAGTCGATGGTTTTTTCGGGACGGAAGATTACTCTGGAATTGTAGAAACATTTGGAGGTAATCTTAAATATGAACTTCTTGGCGAAAGGAAGATTTCAACTCCAAAACATTTTGCTTATCTGAAAATTTCGGAAGGTTGCGATAATCCTTGTTCTTTTTGTGCAATTCCTTTAATTCGCGGTGGATTTCGTTCGCGTGCAATTCCCGATTTGCTTGACGAAACAAAAAAATTGATTGAACTCGGTACAAAGGAAATCATCATTATCGGACAAGATACAACGGATTACGGAAAAGACATTTACCACAAAAGAAATTTGAGCGAGCTATTAAATAAATTATCTACAATCGACGGTTTGGAATGGATTCGGTTGCTTTACACTTATCCGTCGCACTTCCCCATTGATTTGCTTGACGAAATTAAAAACAATCCCAAAGTACTGAATTACTTGGACTTGCCGTTACAACATATTTCCGAAAATGTTTTGAAATCGATGCGACGTGGAATTTCAGCCAAAAGACAAAGAGAATTGGTGGATAAAATAAAATCCGAAATACCGGGCTTAACTTTTAGGACGACTTTCATTGTTGGCTACCCAGATGAAACGGAAAAAGATTTTAACGAACTTTACGATTTTGTAAAAGAATATGAATTTGATAGAGTAGGTGTTTTCACTTATTCGCACGAAGAAGATACCGCTGCATACTCGCTTAAAGATAAAATTCCTCAAGACGAAAAAGAAGAACGAAAAGCAATTCTAATGGAATTACAAAGTGAAATTTCCGCGAGGAAGAATTCGAATTTCGTAGGGAAAACAATGAAAGTAATTATTGACGATATTGAAGGTAAATTTTACGTTGCACGTTCCGAACGTGACGCACCGGAAGTTGACGGCAACGTATTAATTGCTCACGAGGGGAAATATTTTGAAATAGGAAAATTTTATGATGCAAAGATTACCGATTATGATGAATACGACCTTTACGGAAAGATTAAAACCGACTGATTTTTTAAGGAATTTTGAATGAACTTATCCAAAACAGCACAATATGCAGTAAGAGCAGTTACAACAATTGCTTTTTGCAAAGATGAAGTTTGCACTTCCAATAAATTGATTAAAAAACTTAATGTATCACAAAAATATTTACGACATATTTTAACAACGCTAACCAAAAACAAAATTATCTGTTCTGTACAAGGCAGAAAAGGTGGTTTTAAGATTTGTGCAAATCCCGATGAAATAAGACTTTACGATATTATTCTTGCAGTAGAAGATATTGAAAAATATTACGGTTGTATTCTTGGCTTTAATGAATGCTCTGATGAAAATCCTTGCGCTTTACACGAACAATGTGTACCGATAAGAGATAGAATTTTCAACTTTTTACTTAACAATACCATTAGCGATATTCTAAAAAATCCTACCATTTTAAAATTTTAGAATGCTCTAAAAATTTTACAAATCGTTAAAACTTCCCACAATATGCTGAAAAGTAGATTATGAATTCTTGCTTAAAATATGTAGTGAAATTTTTCGAGCATTGTTTGAAAAAGAGTTCTAACCCGTTTTCCGTAAAGTTTATTAAACTATTCGCTTAATCTTTTTGCTTGACAAATATTTTAAAAAGCGTATATTTGGTTAGTGAATACTAACAAACTTTACGGTGAAAAAGATGACAAACAGACAAAACGAAATAATCGAAAAATCGATTGAAATTATTGCAGAAAAAGGGATACAAGGGCTAACAATTAAAAATTTATCTAAAGCGATTAATGTAAGCGAGCCTGCAATTTACAGGCATTTTTCGAGCAAGACGGAAATTCTTTCTACTATGCTCGATAATCTCGATAACATTACCGCCGGGTTTACCAACGAGATACTTACTAAAAAACTTTCCGCATTAAAAAAATTAGAAAAAATCCTAACATCGTATTTTAACGTTTTTTCATCTCATCCCTATTGGGTTTCTGTTGTTTTTGCTGACGAAATTTTCAAGAACGATAATATGTTAATGCAAAAAATCAAAACTTTTCTTGAAAAGAAAGAAAATGTTTTTGTAGAACTAATTTCTGATGCACAGAAAGAAAAATCCGTAAGGAAAGACGTAAACAAAAAACACATTGCAATGATGATTATCGGTTCTTTACGTTTATTAGTAAAAAAATGGGAAATCTCTGGCTTTTCTTTCGATATGCAAAAAGAAGGCAAAAAATTAATTAAAACAATTCTTGTGTTAATTTCTCAAAAATAAAAATTTTTTATATATAAGTTAGTTAGCATTAACAAACTCGAAAGGAATCAAATGAACAATTTATTCAATAAAACACTTAAATATGCTTGGGGAATCATTTTTCTAATAATTATTGTTTCCATTTTCTTTTTCTTTAAGATGAAAGAAAATTCCCGAATGGAAACAAATCTCGATAAATATATGCCGCAGGATCATCCTGCATTTGTTTACAGTAACAAAGCCGAAAAATGGTTTAATATTAAAGACGGGATAATCGTTGCAATTGAAAATAAAAACGGCATCTTTAATTACAAAACATTGAAGATTGTTAAATCGCTTTCCAAACAATTTATGAAGATGCCGGAAATTGAAAAGCACGATGTAACTTCGCTTTACACCGCGGATAATATTATCGGTGAAGAAGGCGGAATGGAAGTTAGGCGATTTTACAAACGAGTTCCCAAATCACCCGAAAAATTAAAAGCAATTGAAAAAAAAGTCCGCAACAACAGTATGATTTACGGACTTCTAGTAGATTCAACAGAAACAGTAACCGTAATTGTTGCAAGAATTGGCTATAATGTTTTTTCGCAGGATTTTTACAAACGAATTCTCGAAACAGCAAAAAAATATGAGGATAGTGAAAATAAAATTTACGTTGCAGGTCGTCCGATTGTGGAAGGAACTTTAGCATTGCTCGGTCCCGCCGATATGAAACGAATGGTTCCGATTGTTCTTCTTGTTATTTTTCTTGTCTTACTTACAACGCTCAAAAGTCTTAAGAGCACAATCGCAACTTTGCTTGTAGTTTTTGTTAGCACGTTGTGGACATTCGGTTTAATGGCAACGCTTAACATCCCTATTTATGCGGTTTCAACAATGATTCCCGTAATGCTTATTGCAATTGGCGTTGCTTACGGAATTCACCTTTATCATCACCTTTCGCTTTTTATGGCGGAAAATCCCGAAGCACCTCTCGACGAAGCCGTAATCGATATGCTAATTCAAATGTGGAAACCTGTAACTATGGCTGCGGTTACAACGGCGGTAGGATTTATTTCGCTACTTACATCGCAAGTTTATCCGATTAAATATTTCGGTTTGTTTACATCGTTCGGAGTAACTGTGGCGATGTTCTTATCTTTATTTTTCATTCCGGCATTCATTAAAGTTACCGGATTACCAAAACTTAAAAAAACGAAAAAAACAAAAGAAGAAAAGAACGATTTTGCTTTCAAGTTTACGGAATGGGTTCTTAATCATTCAACGCTTGTAATTTTACTAACGGCTTTAATTGTTGCAATTTCGATTTACGGAATGACGAAAGTTTGGATTAATTCGAGTTTCCTTGATAAGTTTGAAAAAACAAGTGACATCGTAAGAACCGATAAATTTATTAACGAACATTTCGGCGGAACTTCCACAATCAATCTGATTTTGACTGGAAAAGAAAAAGATACGTTTAAACGTCCCGAAGTACTGAAATTAGTGGCTAAAATGCAACACGATGTTGTAAAATCCGTTCCGGTTGTAGGCAATGCTTTTTCGCTTGTTGATTTTCTTGAAAGAATTAATCGCGTAATGCACGCCGATAGTATTAAATACAGCCATATTCCCAATTCGCAAGATTTGATTGCACAATATTTATTGCTTTACGAAATGTCCGGCGACCCCGAAAATCTTACGAAAGTTGTCGATTACAATTATCAAAAACTAAATGTTACGTTTCAGCTTAAAAGCGATAACTCGAAGGCAACAAAATCCGCCCTTGCAAAAATTGACGAATACCGGAATGCCTTTGAAAAATTGGGTATCAAAATGAATTATGCAGGCTCAGGTTACAAAGCACTTGTTTTTACCGATTTAATTTTGGAAGGACAAATTATGAGCCTCGTAATGTCAATAATTATCGTCTTTATTTTGCTTTTGATTATGTTCCGCAATTTCAAAGTAAGTGTAATCGGCACAATTCCGATTTTGGTTACCGCAGTAATCAGTTTTGGAATAATGGGATTGTTCGATATTCCGCTTAATTCTACAACGGCTTTGCTTTCGAGCATCGCGGTGGGAATTGGTATCGATTACGCAATTCATTTTATCGAGCAATACAGAGTTAACTCAAAACTCGGCGATAAACTTTTGGCATCGAAAATCACAATGGCTCATTCGGGCAAAGCTATTTTGTTCAATGCAATTGTTGTTATTGCGGGATTTCTTGTTCTGCTTTTCTCTGTTTTTCCGCCAAACCGCGAACTCGGATTTTTGGTTTCGGTAAATATGTTTACAAGTTTTCTCGGAACGTTAACGATAATGTTTGTTCTTCTTTACAAAGCAAATGTTTACTACAACAAATAAATGAAAGGAATTATTATGAAAACATTAATTAAAACCGGATTGGCAATTATGCTTTTTGTTGCCTCGGGTTTATTTGCACAAAACCTTACCGCTC
Organism: uncultured Melioribacter sp.; assembly: GCA_964477915.1. Taxonomy (GTDB): domain Bacteria; phylum Bacteroidota; class Ignavibacteria; order Ignavibacteriales; family Melioribacteraceae; genus WGAL01. The sequence goes on from CAYZGB010000085.1 coordinate 7,125, forward strand.
TTCAAATAATGCAGAAGGTTTACAATCGTCCTACCGGAAAAGATATGGAAGCAACTCTTACAATGACTTTAATTAATTCGCAAGGTGAAAAGCGTGTTCGCAAAATCAAACAATTCATTCGTGATTTTGGCGATGTTGAAAAGAAAATTATGTTTTTTATTTCGCCTGCGGATGTTAAAAACACATCTTTTATGAATTGGAGCTACGACGAAGAAGGCAAAGATGACGACCAATGGATTTATTTGCCGGCATTGAAAAAGCTAAAAAGAATTTCGAGCGATAGTAAAGGCGATTATTTTATGGGCTCGGATTTTACTTACGATGATTTGGGCGATAGAAAACCGAGCGACGATAATCATAAAATTTTGCGTACCGAAAAAGTTGACGGTCTCGATTGCTACGTAATTGAAAGCGTTCCGAAAGACGAAGATTATATGTATTCGAAAACAATTTCGTGGATTGTAAAGGACAGATGGTACAATATTAAAAAGGAATTTTACGACGAAGACGGCGAGTTTTTGAAAACGCTTAACATCAAAAATGTGAAAAACATCAAAGGCTATTGGATTATTACAAAAGCCGAGATGGACAATGTTCAAAAAAATCACAAAACAATTATGGAATTAAGCGATGTTAAAATCGATACGGGAATTCCCGCTTCCAAATTTACTCAAAGAATGATGAAACGCGGAATTAGATAAAAAGGAGAAGAAAATGAAAAAATTAATTTTGTTGATAACACTTGTATTATTCGGCACCGCATTTGCGCAAGGACTTGATTTTTCGGGCTATGCACGTTATTACGCAGGCTACAAGGCGTTTAACGGAAAGAATGATATGACGATTTCGCAAACGACATTTAATTTTAACGTTGAAAAAACAACTGATTTTGCTCACTTCAAAGTTAATCCGATGTTATTTTTTGAAGATGCGGATTCGCTTTCGTTAAAATTAAGAGAAGCTTATGTTGATATGTATTTCGACAATTTCGATTTACGAATTGGTAAGCAACAAGTAATTTGGGGAAAAGCCGACGGCGTATTTATTACGGACATTGTTTCTCCGAAAGATATGAGTGAATTTTTGCTCCCTGAGTTTGACGAAATCCGAATTGGGATTACTGCGGTAAAATTGGATTATTACGTTGCTGATAACCACACTATCGAAGCAATTTGGTCGCCGGTTTTTAATCCCAATGTTTATGCAGAAGAAAATTCAATTTGGCATCCCGAATTTTCTTTCAAACCGCCGTTTCCGAATAATCCGCCGGTTGTAATTGACAATTCGAAAAAAGAAGTTAAACCTTCGCTGGAAAATAGCGAGTTTTTCTTGAAATATTCGGCATTGACAAGCGCAATCGATTTTGAATTGATGGGCGGTTATATGTGGGATGACGATCCGGCACTTGCAAAAGACGTTGAATTTACAATGCAAAACGGACAACCGATACCTACTAAAATTACCGTAATTCCCGAATATCATCGCCTTTCGGTTGCGGGCGGAAGTTTCAGCACAACGCTCGGACCATTTGTTTTCCGAGGCGAAGCGGCTTACTATTTCGGCAAGTATTTGCAGACAAACAATCCAGCATTAAATAACGGATTGGTGAAAAAAGATTACGTAAATTATTTGCTCGGCGTTGATTTTTCGCTTTGGGATGTAAATTTCAGCGGACAGTTCATTCAAAAGGCAATAATGGATTACAAAGACGGCGAGCTATTGGAAACGCCTTTGTTCAAAAACCAATTCAATAATATGGCTACGTTCCTTGCTCATTACTCTTGCCTGAATGAAACTCTAACGTTCGAATACTTTATGTACTACGATTTCAATTACAAGGACGCACTAATTCGCCCACGCATTTTGTATGATTATTCTGATTCGATTAGTTTACAATTAGGTGCAAATATTTTCACCGGAAGCGAAGGCTTATTCGGGCAATACGATAAAAACGATATGCTTTACGTGAAGGTTTATTACAATTTTT
>CAYZGB010000086.1:0-8974 GCA_964477915.1 uncultured Melioribacter sp.
GGTTTCCAAAACTTTTTGGTGGAACGGAATTGTAGTTTTAACACCTTCTACCAAAAATTCTTCAAAGGCTCTACGGGCACGTGCAATTGCGTGTTTTCTATCAACGCCCCAAACAATAAGTTTTCCGAGAAGCGAATCGTAATAAGGCGGAATTACATATCCCGCGTAAACGTGCGAATCGTTTCTTATTCCGAAACCACCCGGGAAATGAAGCATCGAAATTTTACCTGGCGAAGGACGAAAATCGTGTTCGGGATCTTCTGCGTTTATTCTAAATTCAAAACAATGTCCTTGTGGTTGTCTCGGTTTATCTTCAATTTGCTCACCCGCAGCAACAATAATTTGATTTTTAATTAAGTCAATATTTTGAACCATTTCGGTAATAGGATGCTCGACTTGAATTCTGGTGTTCATCTCGATAAAATAAAAGTTCTGATATTTATCCACCAAAAATTCAACGGTTCCCGCTCCTTCGTAATTCACGGCTTTTGCTCCGAGCACAGCCGCTTCTTGCATTTTTTGGCGAGTTTCGTCCGAAATTATCGGCGAAGGAGTTTCTTCAATTAATTTCTGATGTCTTCTTTGAATCGAGCAATCGCGTTCGCCGTATGCGTAAACGTTTCTGTGCGAATCTCCCATTATTTGAATTTCGACGTGACGCGGATTTTCGATAAATTTTTCAACGTAAAGTTCTGAATTTCCAAACGCCGCTCCGGCTTCAGTCGATGCCATTTGGTAAGCGGTTTCAATTTCATCTTCCGAGTGAACAATTCGCATTCCTTTTCCACCGCCTCCGGCAGAGGCTTTAAGCATTACGGGATAGCCGATTTCCGCAGCAATTCTTTTCGCTTCATCAACGCTTTTTACTGCACCATCGCTACCCGGCACAACCGGAACGCCAACGCTTTTCATTGTTTTTTTTGCGTAAGCTTTATCTCCCATTTGATTAATCATCTCGGAAGATGGACCGATAAATTTAATATGAGATTCCGCACAAATATCTGAAAACTCGGCATTCTCGGCTAAAAAGCCGTAACCCGGATGAATTGCTTCTGCACCGGTAATTGCAGCAGCGGAAATTATATTTGGAATTTTTAAGTAGCTTTCGTTACTTGGTGCGGGACCAATACAAATTGCCTCGTCGGCAAACATTGTGTGCATCGAGTCTTTATCCGCTTCGGAATAAACGGCAACCGTTTTAATTCCCATTTCCTTGCACGTGCGGATAATTCGTAATGCAATTTCGCCGCGATTGGCAATTAAAATTTTATTGAACAAATTTTCCTCGGATTTTATTCTGGTTTAATTAAGAATAGTGTTTGATTGTATTCAACTGGAGTTGCATTATCGACTAAAATTTTTACAACCGTACCGTTTACGTCGGATTCAATTTCGTTCATTAATTTCATTGCTTCTACAATGCAAAGAGTTGTTCCAACGCTTACTTTGTCGCCAACTTTTACGAACGGATCGGCATCGGGTGCCGGAGCACGGTAAAATGTTCCAACAATAGGCGAACGTATTTCGTGAAGATTTTCATCGGCAGACTCGGTTGCTGTTGATTTTTCGGCAGAATCCGTTGATGGTTGAGTAGGTGCTTGCGGTTGCGGTGGAGGAACGTTTGTAGCAACTGGCACCGGAGTTTGCGAAGAAGCAACTTGAACGTAAATAGTTTCGGGTTGTTTTTTGGAAATCGTAATTTTCAAATCGCCTTCTTCTACGGAAAAATCCGTAATTCCGCTTTTTTCAACTACCTTAATTAACTTTTTTATTAAATCCAAATCCATAATAATTTCCGAATTTATTTATTAATTATTTTTTTAATCTTTCAACGTATTCGCCGGTTCGAGTATCTACTTTTAACAAATCACCTTCGTTAATAAACAACGGAACATTAATTGTTGCTCCGGTTTCCAATTTGGCGGGCTTCATTACGTTTGTTGCGGTATCGCCTCTAAATCCGGGCTCGGTTTCAACAACTTCGAGTTCAACAAAAATAGGCGGTTCAACGGTAATTATGTTTTCGTTTTCGTCAACCAATAGTTCAAGTTCAGCACCTTCTTTCAGAAACTTTTTCGCATCTCCAACCAAATCTTCCGGAATTGTAATTTGTTCGTAAGTATCGTTATCCATTAAAACAAAACCGCTTCCGTCTCTGTAAAGATATTGGTATTTTCTTCTTTCTACTCTAACAACTTCAACCGATTCGCCCGAGCGGAATGTGTTATCCAAAACTTGGCCGGTTTTTAGATTTTTTAATTTTGTTCTTACAAATGCTCCGCCTTTACCGGGTTTTACGTGTTGAAATTCAACTATTGTGTAAAGTCCGTTTTTGAATTTAATTATTAAACCGTTTCTGAAATCTGAAGTATCAGCCATAGTTTTCCCTTTTTATTTTTTAACCTAAAATCTTTTTAGCAACAATTTTTCCTAAATATCTATCAACTTCGCGTGCAACTTTCGATTTGCGATAGTCCGTCTTAATTTTATTCAGAATTTCTTCTGCACGGTCGTATTTTCCTGCATCAATATAATTAATTGCGGCTTTAAGTAAATATTCCGCATTGTTCGGATTGTATTTGCCTTCTTTTTCAGCAATTTCGTAAAACTTTGCTGCATCGGAAGGATTTTGTTGAGCTTCGTAGCAAGCGGCTTGTCCGGCAATTGATGCTGCACTAAACAAAGGATAACTAATTCCGCAATCGCTATAATAATTTAATGCTTTATCGTATTTAGTTAGTGCGTAGTAAGAATTACCGGCAAAAAGTTTAGCAATTTCGCCGGGAGTAGTTGAACCGTATTCATCAATCAATTGAACAAATCCAACTTTTCCGTGTAGCGAATCCCCATTTAACGCTTTATTAAAATCGAACAAATTATAATTTTCCACAATTGTTGCAAGCTTTGCAGATGCTTCACGTCGGCTTGTTTCGGCTTTGTTGTGCAATAAAATTATTACAACGGCAAGAACTACAACGGCGGAAACCCCTATTAATATTTGCTTCTGATATTTCAACCAAAATTCTTTTGCCTCAAAAAAATAAGTTACTAACGGATCTTCTTTAATCTCTTTTTTCTTGTAATGTTTCTTCTTTGCTGCCATTCTACATCATTCTCCTTAAATTAAACAAAAACAGATTTTAAACTAAAAATTTAATGAATTAAAATTTGTCGTCCAATATAAAATTTTTTAATGAAATACGTCAGAATCAATTGAAAATGTTTAATGCTTACAAGTATAAAATATATTAAACTCTATTCTATTATTTGTATTTTTGAAAGTATTATTTACCGGAAAAAAGGAGAAAAAAAATGTTACACGAAAAAATTTCATTCGAATCGAAATGTGTCCATGCGGGAATAGGTGAATACGAATACGGACCGGTTGTAACGCCAATTTATCAAACATCCACGTTTAAATTTGAATCTGTTGAACATGGAGCAAAGCTTTTTAAGGGCGAAGAACACGGTTATATTTACACTCGTATGGGAAATCCAACAATTGAAGCAATGGAAAATGCAGTAGCGGAACTTGAAGGCGGTTTCAAAGCATTGGGTTGTGCCAGCGGAATGTCTGCAATTCACACGGCTCTTGCAACTCTTTTAAAAGCCGGCGATCACGTAATTGTATCCGAATCCGTGTACGGACCGACTGCAACCTTAATTAAAAATGTATTAAGTCAATTTGGTATTTCAAGCGATTTTATCGAATCGGCAAATTTGGAAAAAGTAAAAAATGCCGTAAAACCCGAAACAAAAGTAATTTATATTGAAACCCCCGGAAATCCTACGCTAGAAACAACCGATATAGAGGCAGTAGCAAATATTGCTCACGAAAACGGTGCTAAGCTTATTGTTGATAATACGTTTATGAGTCCCGCTTTACAACGTCCGTTTGATTTTGGTGCCGATGTTATTGTTCATAGTATGACAAAATTTTTGAACGGACACGCAGATGTTGTTGCCGGCATTATTGTTACAAAAGACGAAGCGACTTACACGGCAATGAGAAAAATGCTTAATCAATTAGGCGGAACAATTGATCCGTTTAATGCTTTTTTGGTTCACCGCGGATTAAAAACACTTGCTTTAAGAATGGAACGTCATTGCCATAATGCACAGAAAATAGCCGAATATCTTGAAAATCATCCGAAAGTAGCGTGGGTGCGTTATCCGGGATTAAAATCTTTTCCTTATTACGAAACGGCACAAAAACAACACAAGGGTCCGGGTGGAATGATTTCCTTTGAATTAAAAGGCGGAATAGAAGCCGGTGCTTCGTTGATGAATTCCGTAAAACTATGCCAACTTGCCGTTAGTCTCGGTGGAGTTGAAACACTTATTCAACATCCGGCAACTATGACACACGCTTCGATGGGCAAAGAAGCTCGCGAGGCAGCAGGAATAACGGACGGATTAGTTCGGTTGTCAGTAGGTATTGAAAATGTTAATGATTTGATTGCAGATTTGGAAAAGGCTTTGGACTCTTAACCGGAAAATTGTAAAACTCTGTAATTTGTTATCGTAAAGTAGGTGTGGTTTACTGCTGCACCTACTTTTTTTAAAACAGGTTATTCCTTTAATTTATAAGAAGTTTAATTCCTATTACGATTAAATATTGACCAATGAAATAAGCGGAAAGCGAGGTTAAATCCGTTAATTTATATTTTTTAACGAATTTTCCATAAGCTAAACTTGCATCCGAAAAATAGAATAAAACAGTTCCGATAAATAGAGGCAAAGAAACCTCAATAAAATAAGTACTTAAAATTAACATTACCGAAATTGCAATCAGGTAAACTAAAACCGGAATTTTTAACTTGCCAAGGTATTTCAAGAGAAAAAGATAATAGAAGAACGAAATTGTTGAGATGAAAATTGTAGGATAAATTTCGAATGTTGCTCCGTTGAACAAAAATTGAATTGAAAGAAAAATATGTGCTAACAAAAAAGAAATTAGTCCTAAAATAAAGGGCTTGCGATTTTGACTAATCAAAAAAATATCGCCAAGTAGCGAGAAAATTAAAAATAGAAAGAAAAAAGTGGAGGTGAAATTTTTGAGAAAAGAATATATGATTAAGAATAAAAGAGGAACCGGTTTTGCAAATTTGTAAAGAAACTTGTTATTGTATTTATTCCAAATTGCAAAACCGGCAAAAAATGAATAAAGAAAAAATGTCATCAATAAAAGTTAGTTGTTCGATTCTTGAAACAAATGAACATCTGTTTGCGGGAACGGAATCGAAATTCCTTCGGCATCAAAACGTTTTTTGATTATTTCGGTTATCTCAAAATAAACCGTCCAATAATCCGGTGTTTTTACCCAAGGACGAACAGCAAAATTTACGCTGCTATCGGCAAGTTCGGAAACAACAATCATCGGTTCGGGATCTTTCAACACTTTCGGGTGAGAATTTAACACGTCTTCAATAATTTTGCGTGCTTTGTCAATATCGTCGGTGTAACTTATTCCAAAAACCAAATCAACACGACGAGTTTCGCGTTCGGAATAGTTTGTAATTACATCACCGAATAATTTGGAATTGGGAACGTAAATAACTTTATTATCGGGTGTAAGTAATCTTGTTACAAATACCCCGATTTCTTCAACCGTTCCTTTAACACCGGCAGCTTCAATGTACTCACCCACCTTAAATGGATGAAATACAATTAACATAACGCCGGCAGCGAAGTTGGAAAGAGAGCCTTGTAAAGCCAAGCCAACAGCGAAAGATGCAGCACCCAAAATGGCAACAATTGAAGTTGTCTCAATTCCTACTTCCGAAATTGTTGCAAGTATTACAAAAGCTAACAGAAGAAAATAAACAAAGGAAGAGATAAATCGTACAAGTGTTTCATCAATGTTGTTTTTTCGCATTAACCGGGTTGTTAAATTCGAAAGTTTTTTGGACAACCACATTCCAACAACAAGTATAACTATTGCCCAAATAATATTAAGTCCGTATTGCAGTGCTAAATCTTGAACTGTTATCCACAATTGACTTACATGTTGGTTAACTTGGTTAAGACCAGATTCCATAGAAAGCCTCCTATTTTTTTATTTTAATTAATAAATAAGTAATATCGTCGTGTTGAACATTGTTGTTTTCAAAATTAGTTATTTTATTATAAAACTTATTCCAAATGATTTTTAGATTTTCTTTGTGATAATTTAATAAAATTTCATCCATAAATTTATCGCCAAGTAGTTCTCCTTTTGCGTTCATTTCTTCTGTAACGCCGTCGGAATAAAGAACGAAAATTTCGTCTTCTTTCAGTTTTAATTCAACTTCATCAATATTCTCATCGAAAATACTTCCGTCATCTAAGCCTACGGCAATTCCGTTGGGAGCGTAATTTTCTATCTTTCCACAACAATAAACTTTAAGTGGTGTGTGACCTGCTCTTGAATAAATTGCCTTGTTTTGCTCAAAATCAAATAAAATAAGACTTAATGTAATAAAATAATTTTTTTCAAGCGAAGGATAAATTGTCCGATTTAATTTTTTTAGCAATTCCTTTGGTTGAAGATTTTCTTTAGCTAATAGTCTAATTATCGTTTGTAGTTTCGACATATAAAAAGAAGCGGAAAATCCTTTGCCCGAAACATCGCCAATTACAGCGTAAAATCTATTTTCATCAATTGGAATTACATCGTAGTAATCGCCTCCGACCCATTGTGCAGGAAGCATTTCGCCAAAGATTTCCGCTTTTTGATATTCCGGCATTTTTTGTGGCAAAAGGCTACGCTGGATTTGTCTTGCTTTTTCCAAATCGCGATGAAGAATAATTTCTTTTTTCTCGGCCTCGTGCAAACGTGCGTTTTCCAAAGCAATTGCAACTTGATTAGCGGCGGCTGATAAAATGGAAATTTCTTCCGTTGTAAAACCGGTTCCGCTTTGCTTAACGCCAAGCAAAATAAATCCAAGCAACTTTTCGCGTAGCGAAAGTTTTAGGAGTAACTGTATTCCGCTATTTTTTAATTTTTGTGCTTCGTTAAAAAATTCTTCCGGGTTTTCAATTACGAAAGGAATTTCGTTTTGTTGATAATTATCTTTTACAAAAGAAATACTTATTAAATTGTTCAATCCCGAATTTTTAACCAAATCAAATCGATCTTTCTTTTCATTATATATTGCCAAAGCAAAAGGACTGATATTTAATGTTTCGGTAAATATTTTCTCTGTTTTGTCAAGAACCGATTCGAACGAGAGAACAATTGGAATTTCCCTACCAAAACGAATTAATGCTTCCTTGAATGTGTATTGTTCTGGGTAGAATTTCCTTGTGATTATTTCTTGAAATTTATCTTTGGTCGATTGAAAAAGAATAACGAACAGAACAAACAACAATCCGATAATAAGTCCTTGATAAATTGGATCGACAGCGTTAATAAATGAACTACCGATGATTACAATTGAAAAGAAATAAATTCCAGCAATAATTAACGAAGCGACAAAATAGAGAAACGCATTTTTAACAACAGTACTAACATCCATAAAAGAATATTTGAAAATCGTATAGCCGAAAGCAATCGGCAATACCGCCATAAAAACAACGGGAATGTAATACTCGGGATGAACATAAATAATTCCAACTATAACCGGGGCTAACACAAATACATAAATTGCGCTCAACAAACTTATCGCATAGGCAAAAACAATAATGCGTAACGGTTTTTTCTTTTCCGAGTCTTTTATTTTTCTATATGAAATTAATAGTGAAAAGAAACCGGTAATAAATGCAATAGAGAGGATAATATAAGATATTGAATAAACTATCAATTCGCTTAACATTTTCAAATCTTGGGTAGGGGGCACAACAAGAACTTTCAATAAAACGTATGCTAATACAATAATGATAGGATAAAATCTTTTAATGAGCTTATAAAAACGTTTTGAAACGAGCTTCTTTTTCTCGGGGAAAGTAAGGAAAAAATCAAAAATTGAAATTGGTAGAAAAGCTACACCAAATACCCACGAAAAATTAATTATGTAAAAGAATAAATTGTTTAGGTTATTTACGTATTGAGGAAGTTGAATGAAAATAGAGTTATTTGCAAGTGTCCAAAAAATTCCAATTGAAAAAAATTCGCTTTGTATTTCGCCGTTTGGTTTCGATATGTAAACAATGTATCCGACTATTAACCAAATTAACGCGAAAATTTCTATTGTAAGGCTTTTAATAGGAATTAACTTTTTAACCAAAACAGGCGCTTCGAAAATCTTTTCGCCGTGTTTAACTTTGTAAAAAACAATATCGCCCTCGTTTTTATCGGATAAAATTATATTCATTTGTATTAACGAGTTTGCCTTTTCCCCGTCAACACTTATTAACGTATCATTGTCTCTAATGCCGGCATTCCAAGTAACGCCGTCTTTTTTAACATCCTTAAAAATAATTACGGCACTATCGGGTTTAACGTATTTTGGCTCCCAAAGGCACTCGTCATTTACCGGTGGAAATACGTAAAAAGTAAAATAGATTTGAACAAAAGCAAGAACAGCAAGTAAAATTACTACTACGGGTGCAGTGTTTTTTTTTAGTTCGTTAGTTTTTTCTTTGAAATTGTTCATCGGTAAATTTTATTCAATTTTTTAAGAAATTAAAATATAGAATAAATGATTTAAGAAAAAAATATTTTTGGAAAGAATTCAAAAACATTTTATAATGGAACGCTGATTTCAATAGAACACGGATGATAATTTCCCCCGTGACGACGGGGCGGATGTGACGGATTTTTACGGATTTTTTTGTGAGATGTGAGCGGTGAGCAGTGAGCAGATTTTGTCAGTAATTCGTAGTCAGTTCCAAATTGTCATTGCGAGCGAACGTAGAGAGCGTGGCAATCTCCGAAAAAGTTAAACAAACGCTAAAATTATCGGAGATTGCTTCGCCCTCCCGACAACAAGTCGGGATGGCTCGCAGATTGTATGTTTAAAAATCAAAAAAAAGGGGATATCCTCGTAGCAAA
>CAYZGB010000087.1:0-8915 GCA_964477915.1 uncultured Melioribacter sp.
GTCTGAAATAATAATTTTTGTCAATCTGTTTTAAGTTCCCCAATTCATATTCGGAAAGATGATTATACACAACATCCATAATTACGGCAATTCCCTCACGGTGAAATTCTTTTACCATCTTCTTAAAGGCACTGATTTGATTGGCTTTCGTCCCCATCCAAGTTTTGCGTTGAAAATATTTCCAGTCTTCGGTGTAGTAAGCTTCGGGTGCAAAATAGCAAGCGGTCATATATCCCCAATGATTCCGCTCATAAGGATTCCAAGTATTGTAAAATCCTTTGAATTTTTTCTTGTATGGGATTTCCATATTCCCGAATTCCATTGCGGGTAGAATTTCAATGGCATTTACACCAAGCGATTTTACGTAATCAATTCCACCTTTAATTCCGTGTTCAATTAATCCTTCGTAAGTTCCGGGATGTTTTGCACCGGAACTTTTGTGTGCTGTCATATCGCGAATGTGCATTTCGTAAATAATGTAATCAAGCGGATTTCGTTTAATCCACGTATCTCCTTCCCAATCGAAATTACTTTCCGCAATAAATATCGATAGTCTGGGATTCATATAATCGGTAAACGTAGCAATTGCTTTTGCGTAAGGGTCAATTGCAATGTGCGGATCTTTATTTTCGTTAATTCCTTTTTGCCAAACTTTAAATCCATAAAAAATTTTGTTGAATTTTTTTTCAAAAGAAATTTCCCACACTCCGTCTTCGTCTTTTTTCATTTCGTAATATTTGCCTTTGACGAAGGAAGGTTGATCGCATAAATACAATTTAACTTTGTAGGCGTTTGGTGCGAATAACGTAAAATGAGTTTTGCCATTTTCGTAATATGCACCGAGTTTTTTATTCGAGTAAGAAAGCGTATCGTATTCGATTTTATTTGTTTTCATTGCGTATAATTCCGTAATATTCATCAACAAAATTCCTTGAACGAGGACAAACAATAATGTTTTTGCATAGTTCATTCGGTTCTCTAATTGTGTTCGGGTTTAAGTAAATCGTTTACTTCTTTGACGGGTGTAAACGTAAACAAAGGAACATCAACAAAAACTGTAATCCAATCCCACATCGAAGCATTCCAAAGTCCCGGTCGTTCAAGCACTTTTACATCTTTTCCTAACAAATGTTTTTCGGTAATTATACCGTATTCCTCATTCACAAATTTTTTCAAATCGAATTTATTGTATTTATAATCGCGTAAGAAACAAACCATATCAACGGGATTAAAATGCGTTGCTTTTTTAAGTATATTTAATTGATTTTCGTCTTCCGTATTTATTTGTGCTTTTTCAATGATTTGCAAATTCAAACTTCCGTCATCATTTTTTACCCAGAACGGACCTCCACCGGGTTCACCGGTATTTTTTACCATTGCCGCAACTCGAATTGGTTTGTTTAGTTTTCTGAAAAGCAATTTTTTTAGTTCAGTAAACGATTTCGATTTCACTTCTTTCGATAAAATAACGTTCAAATCTTTCTCCGCAAATTCAATTGCTTCGGTAAGTTCTTCCTTTGTTATTTCGTCATTTTCAATCGCACTTAATATTGTGGAAATTTCGTCGAACAGAAAAAGTAAATAGCCTCCCAAAAATTTTCTGTATCGGATAGTTTTATTCGCGTGAGCTTCTTTCGCAACATTGTCAATATTTTTTATGAAGATCATATGCGGGAAAATTTTATTTATGTTTTCCAACAATGCTCCGTGTCCGCCAGGACGGAAAATAATTTTTCCATTTTCGTCCTTTAACAAACTTCCGTTGTCTAAAACAATTGTATCGGTCGAAGGCTCTTGATCTGATATGCCTAATACAAGGCTTTCATTTTTAAATCTTGAAAACACCTCACTAAAATAATCTTGAAACCTTTCCTCATATTTAGGCGAAATAGTAAAAATAATACTTCGTAAATTATCTTTGTCGAAGAGTTTAATTGCCTCATAAACGTGTTCGTCAATCGGTGTGCGGAAATCCTTTCCGTATTTATGAAATTTAATTAATGCTTTCGGTGTATCGGCAAAATTTAATCCGTGTGGTTCCAAAAGAAAACTGATTAAGGGTATTACATCTTCGTCATCCGATGAAGGTTTTTCAAACGGGAAAATATCTTCAAAGAACGGAAACTTTTCCAAATTTTCTAAAAATATTTTCGCTTTGTTGAATTCGGGATTTTCCTTTGCATTTTTTTTGAGTTCACCAAAAGTAAGTTTATCAAAATTATGAAGAATAAAATTAAGCGACTTAAACATTCGCGTTGCTGCACCGGATGCCGGAACAAACTTATGGATATTTAATTCGTTTGAATTGTTTTCCCAATATTCTACAAATTCGTCAATTTCGTCTTCGCTGAATTTTTTAATGCCATCACCGATTACCGCCGGTTTTACAAGCTCGGGATACTTTACGCCGTTTTCAATTAATTCGATTTGACGTTTAACTTCTTCGACGGTTAATCCGTGCTCTTTAATTTGAACTGTTTCATCGTATGATAAAATCATTTTCCCTCCAACCACTTTTCCCAAATTTCCGGCTGATAGCCTACGGTTGCTTCTTTTCCGAAACGAACAATCGGCATCTTCAATAATAACGGGTCTTCCAGCAATTCTTCTTCAATGTCGAATTTCATATAAGCCATTGCACGTTTTTGATATTGCTTGCCTTCCGTGTCGATTAATTCTTCAAGCGGAATTTTGTTTGAGATATTTTCGAGTTCGCCTTTTGTTAAACCTTGTTCACGTAAGTCGCGAAAGTGCGGTTTTATTCCGCGTTCCTTAAAAAATCGAATTGCTTTTTTTGTGTCGTTGTTTTTGTTTGTCCCGAAAATTTGAATGTTAACGTTTTGCATTTTTACCCTTTATTCGTTTTGTGAAATTAAAACATTCGCAATTTTTTCACCAGCTTTCCCGTTCCCAAAAGCATTTGTTTGCGGTTCAAAATTATTAACTGCAACTTTTTCCAATATTTTTTCTTTGTCTGCACCGACAATAAAATTCCAATTGCCTTCGAGTGTTTCAATCCATTCGGTTTCGTCACGCAAAGTAATACAAGGCTTTTTCAAAAAATACGCTTCTTTCTGCAAACCGCCGCTATCGGTTAAAACTTTTTGGGAATGTTTTAACAACATCACCATTTGTAAATAACTTACCGGCTCGATTATTTTAACATTATCCGAGAACTTGATGTTTTGCAGCAGCTTTTTTGTGCGTGGATGAATCGGAATCACAATCGGTAAATCCAGTTCCGAAAACGCTTCGAAAATATTTTGCAATCTATCGTGAACATCAGTATTTTCGGGGCGATGAACTGTGCCGAGATAAAATTCGTCAATATTTACAATATCTTCAATCGAATATTTTTCTTCGGCAAGTTTTTCGTAAAACAAAATCGAATCATACATTACATCGCCCGAAAAAATTACGTTTTCGGTTAAGCCTTCTTTTGCAAGTAATTCAACTGCATTTTGAGTTGGTGCAAACAAAATGTTCGAAATTCTGTCGGTCAGTATTCTATTGATTTCTTCAGGCATTCTCATATTAAAACTACGCAAACCCGCTTCGACGTGCGCTGTTTTCAAATGAATTTTTGCAGCTGCAAGCGAACCTGCTATTGTGGAATTTGTATCGCCGTAAAGCAAAACCCAATCGGGACGAATATCCAATAAAACTTTTTCAATATCTATTAACATTTTTCCTGTTTGAACAGCGTGTGTACCGGAACCTACACCGAGGTTGTAATCTGGTTTGCTTATTTGCAATTCGTCAAAAAAAACGGCGGACATATTTTCGTCGTAGTGCTGTCCTGTATGAACTAAAATGTGCTCAACGTTTTCTTTTTTTGAAAGTGCCTTTTCAACAACCGCAGCTTTAATAAATTGCGGACGAGCACCGACGATGGTTACAATTTTCATTTGATTAATTCTTCAAAAATGTTTGCCAATGTTCTAGTCAATTTTCTTCTTGAATATTTTTCGTTTTTGAATTTAAATAAGTTTTCGTTCTTTTGCCAAGCAAGATAAAGTTGTTTTAATCTTTCGTAAGCAAGTTCGTTGTTTCCGTAATCCGTCATAAATCCGCTTTCTGTTTCGTCCAATATTTTCGATGCTTCGCCGTCTTCCGGACCAATTCCGAAAACTGGTTTTTTACATCCGAGATATTCAAACATTTTACCGGTAAGAACACCTTTATTATTCGGGACGTTATTAATTACTAACAACAAAGCATCTGCGTTAAGTAATATTTTTACCGATTCCGAATGCGGTAAAAAAGGTTTCAATTCGAAAAACCTTTGAAGATTTCGTTTCTCGATTTCATTGTTAAACTCATCGGCAAATTTACCGGCAAATGTACAAGTAATATCGGTAATTCCTTCATCTCGCAATTTTCCAAGGGCATAAAATAACGGGTAAGGAACTCTGTCAGGCGAAATTACGCCCGTATAAGCAATTGTGAATTTTGAATTCTTTCTCTTTTCAATTTTCGGAAAATCGTCTTCGTCATATCCATTTGGAATTACGAAATAATTTTGTTCTTTAACTTTTGATTTAAATAAATCAACAAATTCATTACTTACCGTAACAACAGCGGAAGCGTTTTGCAGAACTTTTCTTTCAAGTTTCGAATCAATTAATATGGTAATTTTACTTCGCTTCATTGTTTGATTGTAAACAATTTCGAGCCACGGATCGCGGAAATCTACAACAAGTTTTACACCTGTTTTTTTCGAGAGCTTGTGTCCTATTAAAGCAACAGTTTGCGGCGGCGATGATGCGTAAATCAAATCAATATTTTCGCGTCGTATTATTTCTTCTCCTTTTTTTACAGCGTGAGGAAGCCAACCGATTTTCGCATCGGGAATAAAAAAATTTGCTCGCACAAACTTGGCAAACTTTTCCTTAAATGAACCGCCCTTTTTCATTAAAATATCGGCGGGAATTTTTTCATCGTCTTTTTTGCCGGTAAATTTTTTGTAAGCAGAAAAAGGTTCAATCGCTTTTGTCTTCAAAATTTCAACTTCGGGATTAACATCCTTGAACAGAGATTCATCGTAAACCGGTGCGTCGGGATTTTCAACAGTAAGCACGTAAGGTTTCCATCCTAATTCCGGCAAGTATTTAGTAAACTTCAAAGTTCTCTGAACGCCGGCACCACCGGCGGGTGGCCAATAATATGTGATTACAAGAACCTTTTTCATTCTTCAATAAAATTTAAAAATTGTTCGGTGAAGTTTTCCCAAGAATATTTTTCAACATCGATTTTAATATTCGAAATAAATTTCGCTTCGTGAGAGCCTTCGTAAAATTCAAATATTGCTTCGGCAAGCGAGTTGGGATTTTCCGGCTCTACAACAAATCCGTTAACGCCGTTTTTAATTATTTCCGAAAGTCCACCTACGTTTGTTGCAATTACCGGTTTTCGGAAATTATTCGCCATTTGCACTATTCCGCTTTGTGTTGCACTGCGGTAAGGAAGCACAACAACATCCGAAGCGGAAAAATAATATTTAACATCTTCCGCGGGAATAAACGAATCACGAATAATCACAGAATCGGAAAGTGCCAAATCGTCAATTATTTTAAGGTAATTATTTTTGTTATCGTAAAATTCACCCGCAACAATTAATTTGAAATTCATTTTCTTTTTCAGAATAGCCGCGGCTTTAAGCAGAATATCCAAACCCTTGTATTTGCGGATAAATCCGAAGTAAAGAAGAATTTTTTCATCTTCGGGTAAGTTTAGTTTTTCTCTCGCCGTTGATTTTTCAACCGCTTCGCCGAAGTTACTATAAACCGGATGAAACAATACTTTGTATTTGGCATTGGGTTTAACTTTTTGCAAATCTACAATTACTTTTTCGGAAAGTGTAATTACTTTATCTACGTTATTAAAGAAAAATTTTGTTACAGGAATATCCCAAAAATGTTGTTCGTGAGGCAAAACGTTGTGGCAAAGTGCAACAATTTTTATTTGCGGATTTTTCTTTTTTACTGCCTTTGCAATTTTGCCGTAAGCCGGTGCAAAAAACGGATGCCAATAAGCAAAGACAAGTGCGACGGGATTATCCCTTAAAATTTCTTTCGCTGTTTGCTTCCAAGTAAACGGATTGATTGAATCGATTAATCTTTTTGACGGAATATCTTTTTTAGTTTCCGTGTCGAATTGCGTTTTACCCGGGAAAAGAAAATCGGGATATTGCCGAACGAAGTTAACGAGACTAACTTCCGCTTTTTCTTTAAGATGCGAATAGAGTATTTCTGTAAAATTCGCAATGCCACCGCGATAAGGATAAACCGGTGAAATTATCGTAATCTTTCGTATCACGCTTCTGCTATCTTTTTTCTTTGATGTAAGCGCTTGTATCGGCGGGAATTTTATGCGTAAAAAGTTCGCCCAACAAACCGATTGCAAAAAGCTGAACACCGACAATCATCATCAGTAAACCCAAAAGCAAAAGCGGACGATTACTTAACGGAACGTGTTTGAACATCCACTCGTAAGTAAGGTAAGCATCAATTAAAAATCCGACGAGAAACGAAATTGTTCCGATAAATCCGAAAAAGTGAAGCGGACGCGAAGCGTATTTTGTAATCATAAGAACGGTGAGCAAATCGACAAAACCCTTGAAAAATCGGGAAATACCGAATTTCGTTTTTCCGTAACGTCTCGGATGGTGCTTTACTACAATTTCCGTAACCTTAAAACCTTTTTGACCCGCAAGCACGGGAATGTAACGGTGAAGTTCGCCGTGAACGTAAACGTTTTTTACGACTTCTTTTCTGTAAGCTTTCAGTCCGCAATTAAAGTCGTGGATTTTAACATCGGAAACGAATCGTGTTGCCCAATTAAAAAACTTTGACGAATTTCGTTTAATAAACGGGTCGTGTCGGACTTTTTTCCAGCCGGAAACCAAGTCGTAACCTTCGGTAATTTTGGCAAGCAAATTCGGAATTTCCGCCGGATCGTCCTGTAAATCCGCATCCATTGTAATTACTACGTCGCCTTTCGCATTAGCAAATCCAACGTTTAATGCAGCGGATTTTCCATAATTTTTGCGAAAGCTGTAATAGTGGACTTTGTTATCGTAACGTGCAATTTGTTTAATTACGTTTAGGGAATTATCCGTGCTTCCGTCGTCAATAAATAAAATTTCGTAATCAAAAGAATAAGGTTCGATAGTTCTTTTTATCTCGTTGTAAAGAGGTTTTAATGACTCTTCTTCATTTAATAATGGAATGACAATCGAAATCTTCTTTATCCCCGGAAAACTTCTTCGTGGTTGTTCTTGGACAACAGCGACTTTCTTTTTTTGTTTTACATCGATGATTTTTTTCGGTTTTGTGTATCGCTTATTCGAAGGACGCGGGCGGAAAGGTTTTTGGTTTTTGTTTTTTGTTCCGCTTCCTTTTTGTGTTTTTGCGTTTGATTGCTGATGTTTTGTAGCGTTCGAATTATTATAATTGTTAGTGCTTACTTTTTTTTCGCTTTGTTGATTTTCTTTACTCATCGTATCCGTAATTCTTTTTTATAAAAAAACAAAAATACGTAAAATTAAATTTATTCGTTGTTTGAATTAATTTTGGGTACGTGATTTTTTATTGCAATTGATTTTTATTTTCAGATAGATAAATCAAACTCCAAAAATAATAGAACACAGATAACTCGGATGCGACGGATTTGCACGGATTTTTTATTCGTTTTCGCTAAGAATGTTATTCGTATTTCATTCGTAAATTCGTGGCATTATAAATTTCACTTCGTCGCAAATTGTATTTGGGTTTCGCTCCTACGGAGCTTTGATTTTAATTGGGAATTTGTTACTACAAAGATTTCGTCCCTACGGGACTTTGATTTTATTATGCTGTCATTTCGACGAAATCGACAAAGTCGATTGAGGAGAAATCTTATTTGTCCTTAAAGATTTCTCTCCCATCTTCCGACGTGTCGGAATCGGGGAACACAATGACCTTCCAAATTTATTCTTCCACTTCAATTTCCATTCGTAGTAAAGCGGCAGCAAGTGTTTTACCTTGTGCATCGTGCTTGAGCGAAACCGTTCCGCCTCCGCCGAGTGTATTGTGCAAAAGAAAATTCAATGCACGAATATTCGGAAGCTCGAAACGTTCAACTTCGCCAAGGCAAATTCCTTCAAAATGTTTTTTAACACGTTCGGCGGTAACATATTTTTTAATTATTTCGAATCCTTTATCGTCGTAAGCAATTAAACCGATATTCGCGGCATCACCCTTATCACCGCTTCTTCCGTGTGCAATATCTATTAATCTTATTTTTTTCATTTTCAAATCTCCATTATTTCTACTTTCGGTTCAACGAGTTTTTTCGGAATAAGAGCAGGCCAATAGGCAACGACTTCGCTCGGACGCGGACGTCCGCCGGCAAATCCGGTTACGCTTGGTGGACCGGTTAAAATAAGCGGTGCAATTTCTTTTCCGAATCTTTCCACCGCCGATTTATCTTGCGAACGAACAGCTACACGCATTACTACTTCGTTAATCAAATCTTCGTCAAGTTTTGTAGAAAGCGGACCGTGGCAAGAATCGTATCCGATAAATTCCGTGCGAATTTCGTCGAACTTTAATCCGAGATTTTCCAATCGCTCGCGTAAAATTTTATCTGCAGCTTTTGCTTTGGTTAATGCTTGAGGCCAGGAATATGTTAATTGACCGACAGCAGAATATCCGCTATCATACGAAGCGGAAACCTTGTAAAATTCCGTTTCCGGTTTACCTTTTACGTCGTAAACTTTAACTCGATTGTTTCCCAAGTCTTCCAATTTAATTGAAGTAAAATCGGCAACGCAATCCGGTGTAATGTATTGAGTAGGATCGCCAATTTCGTAAACGAATTGCTCGGCAACCGTTTCAAAAGTTACCATTCCGCCGAGAGATTCGTGTTTAGTA
>CAYZGB010000088.1:0-8864 GCA_964477915.1 uncultured Melioribacter sp.
TTAAGCGTCGATTTAGTTGTTGGTCCCGACGAATACCGCAAACTTCCCCAATATCTCGATATGGCATTTAACGGAACTAAAGCTGTTGGCGTTCGGCTTTCCAAAACTGAAACTTACGACGACATTGTTCCTTATCGCGAAGACGGTCTTTCGGCGTGGATTTCCGTTATGCGTGGTTGCGATAAATTTTGTACTTACTGCGTTGTTCCATTTACTCGTGGAAGAGAACGCAGCCGAAGTCTGCAATCGATTGTAAATGAAGTCAGCGAACTTTCCGAACGCGGATTTAAGGAAGTAACTTTGCTCGGACAAAATGTAAATTCGTACAACGATAACGGCTACGATTTTGCCGATTTGTTACAAGCCGTTGCCGAAGTAGATAGAAATATTCGGGTTAGATTTACTACATCGCATCCGCAGGATTTATCCGATAAACTTCTCGAAACAATTGCCTCAAACGAAAACATCTGTAAATTCATTCACCTTCCGTTTCAATCCGGTTCAAATAGAATTTTACAATTAATGAACAGAACTTACACAATTGAGCATTATTTGAATTTAATTGAAAAAGCTCGCAAAATAATTCCTGGTGTTGCATTTTCCACTGATATAATTGCGGGATTTCCAACCGAAACGGAAGAAGAACACCGAATGACGCTCGATATAATTGAAAAAGTTCGCTTCGACGGTGCTTTTATGTTTAAGTATTCGCCACGCGAAGGTACAAAAGCGTACAAAATGAAAGATGACGTGCCGGAAGAAGTTAAATTAAGAAGACTGAACGAAATAATCGAACTGCAACAAAAAATTTCCCACGAAATTAATCAATCATTGATAGGAAATGAAGAAATTGTTCTTGTGGAAGGTTACAGCAGAAAATCTGAAAGCGATTTTTCCGGCAGAACCGATACAAACAAAATCGCCGTTTTTCCGGTAGAAGATGGAATTAAACGCGGTGATTACGTTAAAATTAAAATTACCGATGCAACATCGGCAACACTAAAAGGAAAAGTTGTTGAAAAACTTCCTTCGCTTGTTGCAAATGAAAGTGAAAACGTTTTTAGTTAATCAAATATGTTTAAAATTATTCTAATATTGTTTTTCTTATCTTCTTCTTTTTTTGCCAGTGATGATTTGGTAACCGCATTAAAATCGCTCGATAATGGAAATAAGGCAAAAGCGGAACAAATTCTAAAAAAATTGCAAAAAGAAAATCCGACTGCACCGGAAACATTGCTACTCGGTGCATTGCTAAATCAAAATGCTGAAGAAGCAAAAGCGGTTTATGAATTTCTTTACGAAGAATATCCCGATTTCGAATATGCGGATTTATGTTTATTTAGGCTTTACTCGTACAATTATGCAATTGGTAATTACATTACGGCGGAAAAATATTTAACCGAATTAAAAGAGAAATTCCCTAATTCGCCTTACGCGAAAGCGGAAAAATCGTTGCCCAAACCAGATTTTGCAAAAGAAACAAAAAACGTTACAAGTAATTCAAATGTAAATTACACTATCCAAGCCGGAGCATTTTCCAATATTCTTTTTGCTAAAAAATTAAAAGAAAAATTTGACGAAAAAGGTTACTCGGCAAAAATCTCTAAAAAAATTGTTGGAGATGCTATTTTTAATGTGGTAACAGTCGGAAGATTTAATTCGTACGAAAATGCAAAAAAACGAGCGGAAAAAATTTCCGAAGAGTTTAACATTAAAGCAAGAGTAATTAAAAAATTTTAATGACAAAAATAATTTTTACCGGCACATCAACGGGATTTGCAGAAAAAGGTAGATTTCATTCCCAATTTTTATTAAAATCTTCAAACTACAATTTACTTTTCGATGCCGGCGATTGTACGGTTCAAGCGTTGTTTTCTGCGGGAATTGATTTCAACGAAATAAACGGAATTATAATTTCCCATTTTCATCCCGATCATATTTCCGGTTTGGCTTCGCTAATTCAACAAATGAAATTAACAAAACGCACAAAATCTTTGGATATTTTCATTAATCGAGAACTAAAAGAACAACTGATTAAATATTTGGCACTAACTTACATTTTTGTCGATAAAACGGAATTTGAAATTCGAATAAAAGCCTTTGATGAAAAAAGAAGTTTCAATGTTTCATCCGAAATAAAAATCAAAGCATTCCGTAATAATCATATTAATAACAGACACAATGTTGATTTACAGGATGTTAAATTTGCTTCGAATAGTTTTTTTATTGAAACGGAAAGTGGAAATATAATTTTTACAGCAGATTTGAATAACGAAAATGAATTGTTCTTTTTTCCGCAAAATAATGTAAAATTCTACATTTCCGAATTAACCCACATCGATTTTTCCGCACTTGAAAAAGTTCTTGAAATATTCAATCCCGAAAAACTCATTATCACTCACTACGATTTAACTAAAAAGCAAAAAATTGCTGTTGATAATGTTGCCAAAATTATTTTTGCCGACGATGGAGATGAGTTTGAGTTAAGTTAAATTGTAATAAATTGCCGCGAATTAGCGAATTAAGAAACAAGATAAAAGTGAAGTTATTCCACCTCTCCGAACGAAATTGTATTTCGTTTGGAACTAGCATACGAAATTCTGTTTCGTTTTATTGATTTTTTTGTTTCGCTCCTACGGAGCTTTAATTTTATTATGAATATTTTACTACAAAGGTTTCGTCCCTACGGGACTTAGCATTTTTTGCTGTCATTTCAAACGAAGCCGATAAATTCGGCTGAGGAAAAATCTTTTTTAGTTTTTTAAGATTTCTCACCCGTTCTTCGTCCGGGTTCGAAATGACAATTTGGATTTAGAATTGACTTTAGACGAAGGACTACGGACAAAATTCCCTCACAGCTCACCTCTCACTGCTCACGCAAAAATCCGTGTTCTATTAATTTACATAGTTAATTTAGAAATAACTATTCCCCAAGCGTAAAGGATAAAGTTAGCAACTAACTTATTATATTTCTTAGGTTTTAAATTTTAAAAAACATTTCTAATAATAACCTTGTTAATATGTTAATAAAGAAAAAATCTCGCCAAAATGATAAAAATTTGTATCTTTTTATTTATTATAATTGTTAATATTATGTTGATAACTTTAAGATAAAATCAACAAATTTTTCATCATACAATAAATAGAGGTTATTAACAATTGCATCACTACTAATCCACAATTTTTTATTCACAAATGTGGAAACAAGCAATCACCTAATATTTTGAAATGCAGTAAAAAATCATTTTATTGCAAAACTAATTTTTAATAAATAAGCAAAAAACGGAAATGACAAAAAATTTAGTAATAGTAGAATCACCTGCAAAAGCAAAAACAATAGAAAAATTTCTCGGAAAAGATTTTCAAGTTGTTTCATCTTACGGACATATCAGAGATTTGGCAAAAAAAAATAATGGCGTTGACGTTAAAAATAACTTCGAACCCAAATACATTATTCCCGCCGATAAGAAAAAAGTAGTATCGGAATTAAAAAAATTAAGCAAAAAAGCCGAAACCGTTTGGCTTGCATCCGACGAAGACCGCGAAGGAGAAGCAATTGCGTGGCACTTAAAGGAAGTTCTCGGTTTAAACCCGGAGAGAACCAAAAGAATTGTTTTTAACGAAATAACAAAAACCGCAATAAAAAATGCAATCGAAAATCCACGCGGGATTGATGAAAATTTGGTTAAAGCTCAACAAGCGCGACGCATTCTCGATAGACTTGTCGGTTTTGAAGTTTCGCCTGTATTGTGGAAAAAAGTAAGACCCGCACTTTCCGCCGGTAGAGTTCAATCCGTTGCAGTGCGATTAATTGTAGAACGCGAACGCGAAATAGATAAATTCGTTCCGGAATCCAAATTCCGTGTTATTGGTGAATTTTATTCCGAAAGTGACAGCAAAACTCTTTTCAAAGCCGAGTTAAACGAAAAGTTCGATACCGAAAAAGAAGCCGTTGAATTTTTAGAGAAAATTAAAGATGCTTCTTTTGTTGTTGATTCTATTAATAAAAAACCGGTTAAAAAATCACCGCCGGCACCTTTTACAACATCTACTTTGCAACAAGAGGCTTCGCGGAAATTACGCTTTTCCGTTTCCAAAACAATGCTTATTGCTCAAAAACTTTACGAAGCGGGAAAAATTACTTATATGAGAACCGACTCTGTTCATCTTTCCGATTTGGCAATCGGTGCATCGAAAGAAGTGATTGAAAATGAGTTCGGAGAAGAATATTCGCAACCGAGACAATTTGCAAACAAAAGCAAAAATGCACAGGAAGCGCACGAAGCTATTCGTCCGACTTACCTAAACAAAAGCAAAGTCGGCGGAAGTGCAGACGAAAAGGCTCTTTACGATTTGATTTGGAAAAGAACAATTGCCTCGCAAATGAAGGATGCCGAAATTGAACGAACAACAGTAAAAATTGATATTAGCAATTCCGAATATTTCTTTACCGCAAAAGGAGAAGTAATTAAGTTCGACGGATTTCTTAAAGTTTATAAAGAAACTACCGAAGATGAACAAAACGAAAACGGCTCAACCGCTGTTTTACCGGTGTTAAATAAAGGCGAAAAATTAACTGCCGAAAAAATTGAAGCGGTTGAAAAATTTACTCGTCCACCTGCACGTTACACAGAAGCTTCGCTTGTGCGAAAACTCGAAGAGTTGGGAATTGGAAGACCTTCTACTTACGCACCGACAATCAGCACAATTCAAAAACGCGGTTACGTTGTTAAAGGCGATAGAGAAGGTAAAGAACGAAATTACGTTAAGTTGGTTTTGCAAAACGGCGAAATTAAAAAGGAAACACTAACAGAAATGTTCGGTTCGGATAAAGGAAAATTAATTCCCACAGATATTGCGTATTTGGTTAATGATTTTCTGATGAAAAATTTCCCGAATATTTTGGATTACAAATTTACCGCAAAAGTTGAAGACGAACTCGATGAAATTGCACGTGGTGAAATGCGTTGGGACGATATGCTCAATTTGTTTTATTCACCGTTTCACAATGATGTTGAAAAAACATTGAAAGAAAGCGAACGAGTTTCCGGCGAAAGAATTTTGGGCATCGATCCCAAAACCGGAAAACAAGTTTCCGTCCGTATGGCACGCTTTGGTGCGGTTGCTCAACTTACCGATTTGAATAATCCCGATGCAAAACCCGAGTATGCCGGATTAAGAAAAGATCAAAAACTTGAAACAATTACGCTCGAAGAAGCTCTTAAACTATTTGAATTGCCGAGAGAAGTTGGCGAATACGAAGGTGAAAAAATAATTGCGGCAATCGGTAGATTTGGTCCTTATGTTAAACATAAAAACAAATTTTATTCGCTCGGAAAAAATTACGATCCTTACACCGTTACTTTAGAAGATGCGATTGAAGTAATCGAAACAAAAAGAAAAGCTGATAAAGAGAAAACAATTAAAACATTTGAAGAAGATGAAAATCTCAAAATATTAAAAGGCAGATACGGACCTTACATTAAATACAAAAGAAAAAATATCCGAATTCCGAAAGGAACGGATGTTGAAAATCTTACTTACGAAGAAACAATGGAAATTGTTAAAAACGCGAAATAAAATTTATGTTAAAAATTATTCCCAAAAAGAAAGCGCTTGAAGAAGTTTACGAAAGAAGAAATTTGCTTTCGCAAAAAGAAGTAATTCGTAAATCGAATAAGGTAGGGGAAAAATTTTTTCAACTCGACGAAGTAAGAAACTCGCTTAACATTCTTTTTTACGCATCGGAAAACAAGGGCGAAATTTACACGAAAAAAATGATTGATACGTTGATAGGAATGGGGAAAGTTGTTTCGTTGCCTCGCACAAACAAAATTAGAAATAGTTTTGTAAGAGGTGCTTTTCTCGGTTGGGATAAAACAACAATTAACGAGGAAGGCTACATTGAATCAACGGTTTCGGTCGATGCGAATTTCGATGATATTGATTTGATTGTAGTTCCCGCAGTTGCCGTTGCAATGAACGGAAAACGTATCGGTTACGGAAATCCGTATTACGTAAATTTGATTTCCAAAACGCTTGCACCTCGTATTATTCTTGCTTTCGAATTTCAACTTTTTCCGGAAATTGAAACAACGGGAAATGATTTTTCAGTAGATAAAATTGTAACCGAACGCAGAATAATTAATCTTAAAAACGGATTAAGATTTTGATGAAATTTTCCGCAAATAAAATTATCGGTTCGCTTTATTTATTGATTGGAATTTTTCTTTTGTTTATTTACACCGGCATTTTTTACATTTCCGACTATCTGTATCCTTCTCTCTTTTTTATTTTGGTAGGCTATTTTTCTTCCGTTTTCTTCTTCAATAAAAATAGGCTTCCCGGATTAATTCTTTCGTCATCGTTATTTTTTGCCGGAATTCCGCTTTTGGTAGATTATCTTTTCCGTATTACGAAATACAACAATTTTGTTACCACATCTTTTTTCTTTGCGGTAGTTGCAATTATGTTGCTGCTTTTTATTTATTCGAATAATAAAATTTACTTACTCATTTCACTTTTGATTGCAATAATCGGTTACTATTTTTCCTTTGCAATTCCTACCAGATATTTACAAACCTTTGTTTTGTCAATCGATAATTTACTTTCCTTTTCGCCATTTGTTTTTCTTTTTTGCGGATTTGTTTTATTTAAAAAGTAGGATGATTTGAGTTTTAGATTTTATTGTTGATTCTTTTTCTACAAAGATTTCGTCCCTACGGGACTTTTGTTTTTTACTGTCATTATTAGGAACGAAGAGACGAGGAATCTTTAAGATGTTGAAATCAAAATTGAGAGCAAAATAACCTATAACGAAAATCTGTGAACTAAAAATCTTATCTAATTATCCGCCAAGCAATTTTATCGCCAACTTCAATATTGTATTTATCGGTAAATCCTGCATTAACTTCAACAACATAAATTGCCGGCTTTGACGAAGGATAAGTTTGTTCGGAATATGGAGTTGTGTTTTTGTGAATTGTTACAATCGTGCGGTTTTTGTTTACAAAAATCATATCGAGTGGAATTACCGTGTTTTTCATCCAAAATGCTTGGTAAGATTCTTCGGGAAAAACAAACAGCATTCCTTGATTTTCGCCAAGATGCTCACGGAACATTAATCCGCGAGCTCGTTTTACTTCGGTATCGGCTATTTCAATATCTATTGTTGTAATGTAATCTCCGTTTGCCTTTGTAAATGTTAACTCGCCTTCTTTTTTGAATTTGTAAAGATCTTCTTGGGCGGACGAGTTTTCTTTTTGTGGTAAATGAACTTTTTGTGAATTGCAAGAAGAGGAAAGTAATGCTATTGTTAATACTAAAAATAATTTCGATACGTATTTCATTTTCATTCCGATTGTAATAAATTTTAAAAATCAAATTTAATTAAAAAAACTAACTTATGAATTCGAAGATTGTTGAAAGAAGAAAACTAAACCTTGATAATAAACAACTTAATTTAATAAAAAGCGGTTGGTCGGTAAAAGCCGTTGAAAATGTTGTGGTTGAAAAAATTATTTATGTCTCGGACGGCTTAAGAGTTAGCGGATATATTGCATATCCGAAAGATGATTCTCAAAAATATCCTTCTATTATTTGGTGTAGAGGCGGATTGGGTGAGTTAGGTATTATTGACGAATTTAATGCACAAGGAATTTTCGGAACAATTGCAAGCTGGGGATATGTTGTTTTTGCAACGCAATATCGAGGCAACGACGGTGGCGAAGGTTTTGACGAATTTGGCGGAGGCGACTTAAACGATGTGCTAAATTTAATTCCGCTCGCAAAAGAAATTCCAATTGCCGACGAAAATAATTGGGGAATTGAAGGTTGGAGCCGAGGCGGAATGATGACGTATTTTGCTTTAATGAAAACCGGTATTTTCAAAGCAGCGATTTCAATTGGCGGTGTTGCCAATTTACGATGCAACGAGAAAAAAAGTAAATTTGTTACCAAACTTGTGGAAAGAATTTACGGCAAAATATCGGAAGAACGATATAGATTATTGTGTGAGAACCGTTCTGCTTTAAACTTTGCCGAAAAAATTAATACAGAAACCCCGTTAATGTTAATCCACGGAACAGCAGACGATCGCGTGCCGGTCGAGGATTCGATTGAGATGACTCGAAGATTGCTTGGATTTAAGAAAAACGTTAGACTTGTTCTTTTAGAGAACGGAACGCATTTTTTGAGAAATCATAAAAACGAATTAAATTGGTTACGGAAAAATTGGTACGATAAATATTTGAAAGGAGAAAACAATGGCTCGTAAAAAACAATATTGGTTAATGAAAAGTGAACCAACTGAATATTCTATTGAAGATTTGGAAAAAGAAGGCGTTGCACATTGGGACGGCGTGCGTAATTATCAGGCACGGAATTTTATGCGAGACCAAATGAAAATAGGAGATAAAGTAATCTTTTATCATAGCAACGCAAAACCTTCAGGTGCAGCCGGTGTTGCTGAGGTTGCTTCGGAATCTTATCCCGATTTTACGGCTTTTGATCCGAAGGATAAACATTTTGATCCCAAAAGTGATAAAGATAATCCAACTTGGTATATGGTGGATGTTAAGTTTGTGAAAAAATTTGACGAAATAGTTCCACTTTCTGAAATTAAGAAAAACCCGAAATTACAAAATATGAGATTAGTTCAACGCGGAAATCGATTATCTGTTATGCCGATAACTAAAGAGGAATTTGAAGAAATTGTTAAAATGGGTAAAAAAATAAATAAGAAATTTTTTATTACAGACCTCCGAGGCACTATAGCCCCGAAGGTCTGTAAACTTTTACTTTAATAAAATCATCTTTTTTGTCGAAGCAAATTTTCCTACCCGTAAAGTGTAAAAATAAACTCC
>CAYZGB010000089.1:0-8838 GCA_964477915.1 uncultured Melioribacter sp.
AGCCGGAATAGTTTTTGTTGACGAAATCGATAAAATTGCAGGAAATGAAAAAGGAAGAGGTCCCGATGTTTCCCGTGAAGGTGTTCAACGTGATATGCTTCCAATTGTTGAAGGCTCAACAGTGAATACTAAATATGGTCCTGTAAAAACCGATCACATTTTATTTATTGCTTCCGGTGCTTTTCACGTTTCCAAACCATCCGATTTAATTCCCGAATTACAAGGTCGTTTTCCTATCAGAGTTGAGCTAAAAAGTTTAACAAAAGATGATTTTGTGAAAATTCTTACAATTCCTGAAAATGCCTTACTGAAACAATACGAAGCACTATTAAAATCGGAAAATGTAAGTTTAAGTTTTACAAAAGATGCAATTGAAGAAATTGCTTCCATTGCTGCTGAAGTTAATGAACAAGTTGAAAATATTGGTGCAAGACGTCTTCATACAATTTTAACAACATTATTGGAAGATTTACTTTTTGAGGTTCCCGATAAAAACTCTAAATCTAATATTAAAATAACCGGTAAAATGGTGAAAGCAAAAATGAGTGATATTGTTAAAGACCGTGATTTAAGTCAATATATTTTATAATAAACTTGAAAAATTGTTAACCGTGCTGTTTGAAGAAAAACATTACAAATTTATGTTCAAAGCTTTGGAACAAGCTCAAATTGCTTATGAAAATGAGGAAGTTCCTGTTGGAGCGGTAATTGTTAAAAACGATAGAATAATTGCGAGAGGCTACAATCAAACGGAGACATTAAACGACGCTACTGCCCATGCCGAAATGATTGCAATTACTTCGGCAATGAATTTCCTTCAAGATAAATATCTAACAGAATGCGATATTTACGTAACGCTTGAGCCTTGCTTGATGTGCACCGGTGCTCTTAAATTAGCACGGATTAGAAATATTTACATTGCAGCTTCTGAACCTAAATTCGGTGCTTGCGGTTCGGTATATAACGTTGTCGAAGATGAAAAATACAATCATAAACCGAAAGTATTTTTCGGAATTTACGAACAAGAAAGCAAAGAATTGTTACAAAAGTTTTTTGCAAAAAAAAGGAATTTGGTTTTATTTGGGTAAATACATTTGTATTTTTAAAACAATAAAGTGAGATTTTACAATGGAAATCGTAATTTTCGGTGCACCTGGTGCCGGTAAGGGAACTCAAGCAAAAATCATCTCCCAAAAATTAAGCATTCCACACATTTCTACTGGCGACATTTTACGTTCCGCAGTAGCAGCAGGAACAGAATTAGGGAAACAAGTTGAAGGGATAATGGCTCGCGGGGAACTTGTTTCCGACGAACTTATGGCTAAATTGGTTGAGGAAATGCTCGAAAGCGATAAGTGTAAAAACGGGTTTATTCTAGATGGTTATCCTCGTACGTTAAATCAAGTACAATTTTTTGAGGAAATCAGAAGGAAACATAACCTAAATAATTCTTGCTTGCTCAACATCCAAGTTGATTTCGAAGTAATTTTCAAACGATTGACAAGCCGGATGTTATGTTTAAATTGTAATGCAATTGTTACTGAATCGGAAATTAAAACAGAAGACACGTGTCCAAAATGTGGTTCTGTGGGAACACTTATAAAAAGGAAAGATGACACGCCGGAAGTTGTAGAAAAAAGACTTGCTGTTTACAAAGAATCGACTGAACCGATTTTGAACTATTACTCCGAAAATCCAACTCTTACGGTAATAAATGTAAATGGAGATCAACCTGTTGAAAATGTTACATCGGATATTATGAAAAATTTAGAAGTCTGTAATAAGTAAAAAATCTTAATTGTAGTTAAAATTTTAAGATTGATTTAAAATAAAGTATAAGAAGGATAATATCATTTATTATCCTTCTTTTCTTTTAAATTGTATTCAATCGGTTTATCCGCCAAAATAATGCGTTCCAAATCATCTTCCAAACTATCGCCTTTCGGATGCTCTGTAATCCTGCCGATTTCTTTTCCCTCAGCATTGTAAAAAATAAACGTAGGGACGTAAACAATTCTTAATCCTTCGGCTTCGCCATGCAATGAATGTTTATTTCTATCGACACAAATAATTGTTAAATTACTTTTTGGAAAATTAAGTGAATCGAGAATTTTCATAAAACGAGGAAATTCCCTTCTACTATCGGGACACCACGTTCCCATTACAATTTTAATTTTATGATTTTTTAATTTTTCCTTATCAAACTTGTAGTTAAAAAATTGCGGTCTGTAATTGTTGTAACCAGTATTAAACCACTTAGAGAAAAGCGGATTTGATATAAAATCGTTTTCGTTACAAACACCAACTAAAATTTTTTTACCGGTTTTTTCATATGTTAAAATTTCACTTTGGGCAAACAACGAAACCGTGTAAAATAATAACAGAATAATAACGAGCCTCATAGTTCCTCCTTTTTATCTCTTAAATCTATTCCCCAATATAATTTATGACGTAGTAATCCAAAATAACTAAAATTACTCATATGAAATAATCGAATTGATTTTTCACTTTTTGTTATTGTTATTTCTAATGGCGAATTGTAATAATGGACTCTTTGTCCATCAGCACTCATTTGAATTTTAGATGGAGATTCGGCAATAATTTCAATGGTTTGCTCGCTCGAAATTACAAGCGGTCTAATATTCAACGTATGTGGAGAAATCGGCGTAATTACAACAACATTGGAACTTGGTGTTACGATTGGTCCGCCTGTCGAAAGAGAATAACCTGTTGAGCCGGTTGGAGTTGCAACAATAATTCCGTCCGCTGAAAATCCGGAAACTTTTTCGCCGTTTATTTTCAGCGAAATTTTAATCATTTTCGGCAATCTTCCTCTATCGATTACAATATCGTTGATTGCGTAAAGTTCGTTGTAATTGCCGGAATTTGTTTTCCCGATTAATGCAATTCTTTCTTCAATAGAATATTTTTTTTCGTTTATCGCTACAACCAAATCTTCCAATTTAGTTTGTTCGAGTTCTGCCAAAAACCCGAGTTTACCGAGATTAATCCCCAACATCGGAATTTGCGAATGCCTTGAATTGTAGGCGGTTTTAAGCATTGTTCCATCACCGCCAATTGAAACAAGTAAATCGCAAATATCGGCAAGTGCTGTTACCGAAAAAAATTTGTTCGGACTAATTTCGATATTATTTTTATTTACACATTTACGAGCAGCCTCGTCAATACAAAATTCAATTTTATTTTTCTGCAAAATGGAAATTAAATCTTGAAGAACTTTTGCAACCTCAGGTTTCGATATGTTCGGAACAATTCCTATTTTCATTTTAACATCAATTAAATGTAATGTAAAATAATCGATAATTTAATTTAATTTCAAGCCGTTTCTTTTTGATTGTTCAATTTGAATTGCAAATCGTAAAGTTTTTTGTAAACACCTTTTTCGTCTTTAATCAATTCGTCGTGTTTGCCCATTTGCACAATTTCGCCTTTATCGAGAACAATAATTCTATCAGCATTTCGGATTGTGCTTAATCTATGTGCAATTACAAATACCGTCCGGTCTTTCATTAATTTTTCAATTGCTTCTTGAACAAGCACTTCCGATTCGTTATCTAATGCGGAAGTTGCCTCGTCAAAAATCATAATCGGCGGATTTTTAAGCAAAGCGCGTGCAATTGAAATTCGCTGCCGTTGTCCGCCGGAAAGCCTTACTCCGTGTTCTCCAACAACCGTGTCAAATCCTTTCGGAAGTTCCATAATAAATTTGTAAGCATTTGCTGCTTTTGCCGCTTCAATTATTTTTTCTTCGCTAACATCCAAATTTCCGTAAGCAATATTATTACGAATTGTCGTATTAAATAAGATTGTTTCCTGAGTTACAACTCCGATTAATTTTCTTAAATCCGAAAGTTTAATTTTACGAATATCAATTTCGTCCAATAAAATTGCACCTTTTGTAACATCGAAAAATCGAGGAAGCAAATCTACAAGTGTTGTTTTACCGCCACCGCTACTTCCGACGAGTGCTAAAATTTCTCCTTTATTTACTTCAAAATTTACATTGCGTAAAATCCAATCTTCGGCATCATCGTATTTGAAATAAACATCGTCGAAGCGAATACTTCTTTCGAATGTTTTTTTCTCAATAGCATCGGGTGCATCCTTAATTTCCGGTTCGAGATCAATTATTTGAAAAACACGGTCAGCCGCCGCACTAGATTCTTGAATTTTATTATTTACTCCGCTTAACTCTTTAATCGGATGCATTATTTGTAGAATAGCAAATAGAAATCCAAGAAATTCACTTGCAGCAAGTGTGTGATCAACAAGGACCAATTTACCGCCGTAATAAATAATTACTGCACCGATTGAAACACTAATAAATTCGGAAACCGGACTACTTATTCCACGCACACGAGTCATTTTAAGCATTATCCGAAAATATTTTTGCGTTTGCTTCTTAAAACGATTTTCCTCGAATTTTTCCATTCCGAATGCTTTAACAATTTTTGCACCGGTAACCGTTTCGTGAATAACAGATGTAATATCCGCCATTTTTGCTTGTAGTGCAGCGCTTTGTCTGCGTAAAATTCTTCCGATAAAAACAATTACAACAAGCGAAAGCGGAAGAATAATAAATGAAAACAAAGTAAGACGAACACTAATGGAAAAAGCCATTCCGAGAAATACAATAATTGTAAGCGGTTCACGAATCATACTTAAAAATACGGTGGAAATACTTTGCTGAATTTTTAACGTATCGCTAATTATTCTTGAAATTAAATTTCCGGTTCGCTCTTTTTTGAAAAAACTCATCGAAAGTTTGTGAAGATGCGTAAAAATATCGTTACGCATATCGCGAATAACGGCTTGCTGAACATAAGCAAGGTAATAGACTTGCAAATAGTTGAAAATATTTTTTAACAAAAATGTTAGTAACACTAACGCTACTATTTTCAGCAAAATCTCGTCGTTGCTTCCGCTAAAAATATAATCGGTAAATTCTTTTTTTATTTCATAAACTTTTGATGTAATCGAAGAAGTTATTCCACTAATTTTTTCGGGGGTTTCAATTATTTTTTCCTGAACAGTCTCCGCTTTCTTTTCGTTAAATAATGTTTGAAGTAAAGGGATGGAAAGATAAACGGAAGCACCGTTCATCAATGAAAATAGCACTGTGAACAAAATGGATAATGTTAAATACCCAAGATATTTTTTAACGTACGATAATATTCTGAAATAAGTTTTCATCTTTTCAATTTTTCCAACGGATGATGTTCTTTATATTCTTGTTTAACAAAATCCCTATCGATGTGGGTATAAATTTGAGTTGTGGAAATATCGGCGTGCCCTAACATTTCCTGAACCGCACGTAAATCCGCACCACCTTCAATCATGTGAGTTGCAAAAGAGTGCCGAAAAGTATGCGGATGAACTTCTTTTTCAATTCCCGCTGCTTTCGAATATTTATTTACCATTTGCCAAATTGCCATTCTCGAAAGTTTTCCGCCACGTGAATTTAGGAAAACATAATTGGCACTTTTATTTCGCTTTTCCAAAAAGGGTCTCGCGTTGAGTAAATAATCATTTAAGCTTTTTTTTGCACTTGTACCAAACGGAACAATTCGTTCTTTCGAGCCTTTTCCGAAAATTCTTAAAACTTCTTCGTCAAAAAAAATATCGGAAATTTTTAAATTAATTAATTCGCTAACTCGAAGTCCCGAAGAATAAAGTAGTTCAAGAATTGCTTTATCTCGAATGCCTAATTTACTTGTAGTTTGTGGTTGTTTAAGAATATTTTCAACTTCCTCGACACTTAAAACTTCCGGTAATTTTCTCTCGGATCGCAATGGTAAAAGTTTTTCGGTTGGATTTTTCTTTATGTAATTATTTCTTTCAAGGAATTTGAAAAAGCCTTTGATTGATGATAAATTTCTTGAAACCGAGGAAGATGCTGTGCCTTTTTTTCTTAAGACATTAAAATACTCCGAAAGTGTTTCACTTGAAATATCGTTAACATCGGAAATTTTTTTTTGCTTTGAAGCAAATCCAATAAATTTAGATAAATCGTTTCGGTAAGAAATAATTGTATTTTCCGAGAGGTTTTTCTCGAATTTCAAAATTGTTAAATATTCTTCAATGAAAGCTTGCATTTTAAGATTTTTCCGAACTGTGAGATTCTTCCAATTTTTCTTGGTTCGGGTATCTAACTCTTTGATGGTGTGTTGTTAAGAGCTCTTGTACGAAAATATCTCTTATTTTTTTTATATGACTAAAATTCAGATTCGTTTCGTCGAGTTGACCATCTCTTAAACGTTCTTCGATAATATTCGAAACAAGATTTTCGATTTTCGTCGCTTCGAAATCATTCATCGCACGGACGGCGGATTCGCAAGCATCGGCAAGCATTACAAGACCGGTTTCTTTTGTACGCGGTTTTGGACCGGGATATCGATAATCGTTAATATTAACATTTTCCTCGCCATAAAGTTTTTTAGCTTTTTCGTAAAAATATGTTACCAAAAGTGTTCCGTGATGAGTTGGAATAAAATCAATAATTTCCTGTGGAAGATTGTTTTCTTTTGCAAGCTCAATTCCTTTGGTAACGTGTTCAATAATTATTTTAGCACTTTCTTCCGGCGGTAAACTATCGTGAACATTTCTACCATCTTGTTGATTTTCAATAAAAGCTTGTGGATAGTAAGTTTTACCAATATCGTGGTAATATGCACCAACACGTGCAAGCGTAGAATTTGCACCTATTTCGCGTGCCGCTTTTTCAACCATATTTCCTATTGCCATTGAATGGCTGAATGTTCCGGGTGCTTTTAAATTTAATTCACGTAAAAGAGGATTATTAAAATCCGAAAGTTCCAAGTAAGTCAAATCAGTAGAAATATTAAACAATTTTTCGATGATGTAAAGGAATCCGAAAGTCATAATCGGACTAATCAAAGAATTGGAAGCTGAGAAAGCGAATTGAAAAATCATATCTGTAAAAGCAACATATCTTTCGAAACCAAAAGCAAGAATAACAAAAGTAAATCCTATTAAAATATGAAAAAAGGAGCGAAAAATTTGATTTCTATTTTTGATATCGCGTACCGAATAAACGGCAAAACCACCAGCGGAAATGTGTGTAAATGTAATAATGTAATCGTTACCTCGCAAACCTCCTACAATAATGGCAATAATAATTGTTCCGATAAACCCGACTCTGGAATCAAAAACAATTGTTAATAACATAGAAGCAAGCGGTACGAGAATTAGAAAATCGAAAGGAACTTTAACATCAACAAATTGAAGCGTGAATGCTTGCAATGCCGTAAAAAGAATGATTAGTGAAATTAACAAAATATATTTGTCGTTTTCGAAAATTTTCCGTCGTGAAAATTTTAAGTAAAGACCAAACAAAAAAAGGATAACGGCAATGTGGAAAGTTTTTCCAACAAACTCTAAAATTGTTTCGAAAACATTTTTTTCTTCGCCCTTTGCTATTCGGTAAGAATCAATCTTTAATTTTATTTCGGGAGTAATTCTATCGTGTTTCGCAACAATTCTTTCATTTTCATTTACAATCCCAATATACCGAGGCACTTTTTCCATTGCCAATTGTCTTGCCTGCGATGTGTATGTTTCACTATATCGATAAGTCGGCTTAATAAATTTTGTTATGATATCATAAGAAGCATCAATTTCATTTTCATCGGATAAATTTTTTCTTAAAATATCTAACACATATTTTTTTGCCGAATCCAGATCGAAAAGACTTTTTGTTAAAATATCTTTTTCATATTTGTCTTTACGTAAGGATATCGTATCTCGTTTTATTTCTTTATATGAAAGATTTAAAATTCCTTTTTTACAAACAGTAAACAATGCTTGCTTTATAGTTTTTTTTATTTCGGGAATTTTTTTGCCATTAAAAGAAATAAGCTTTTGTTCTTTCTTCCTTCTTAAAAAAAACAAAAGTGTTTCTTTTTTTATTGGAAGTTTAACGGATTGAATCAAACTATCATTTACAACGGACGTAATTGAACGAAGTGAATCGAAGAATGAATCAAATTTTTTAAGGCATCTTTGCGGAGATTTTTTTTGAAAAACAAAAACGGGGAAAACCTTTCTTGCAGCTTGTATTTTTTCCGTCTCGTATTCTTTTTCGTCTTTCAGTATTGGAAAACTCATCTTTGCAATTAAATCGGATTTTGTCCAAATACTTCCAACCGCAATCTCGGAATCTAATGCCTCGCCGTGAGGAAACATAAGAACCAATAAAATAACGGTTACGATAAAAATTAAAATTTTTATTTTGATATTATTACTCATTACTCTTTAGATTTCAAGACTTGTTCTAAAAACTCCGCTACCCCGTCTTCATCATTGGTTCTTTCAGTGATATGATCTGCCATTCTTCTTATTTCAGGAACTGCATTTGCAACTGCAACTTTAAATGCCTTGGTTTCGAATAACGAACGGTCGTTGTACCAATCCCCTAAAACCGCAACTTCGTTAATATTGATTTTCATTAACTTCGCAAGTTTTTTTACACCACTACCCTTGCTTACACCGGCTTTTCTTACTTCCAAATAATAAATTCCCCCAAACAAATGAGATTTGTAATACGATTGTCGTAAACCGAAACTACTCGGGAAACTCATCTTACGTTGAATGTATTTAATGTTTTCTTTAACATCTCCTACCAGAACTATTTCAAGAGTATTTTGTAAATACGGAAATATTTCATCGACTTCTTTGTAAACTGCTCCATATTTTTCGAGCATTTGCGGAATGATAGCATTTTCTTCTGTGTAAAAAATTGCATCTGCGTGGCAAAGAGCATATTTAGTAAGAGTAGATTCTGCAATATGTACTGCT
>CAYZGB010000090.1:0-4411 GCA_964477915.1 uncultured Melioribacter sp.
CCAAAGCATTTGCTCCGTAAATAACGGAAGGAATTCCCTTGCTAATTGAAATTGAACCAATAGCATTGGTCGGAAGCAAACTCAAATCAAATCTGCCGTCCCATGGCAAGTTTGCCGGAACGCCGTCAAACATTAACAATAATTGGCGATTGCCTGAATTACGCAAATGAAAATAAGCTTCGCCACGCGAATTGGTTTGCATTTTTACGCTTGGCAAAATAACCGCAAGCTCATTTAATGTTTGTGCATCGCTCATCTCAATTTCTTTTGCGTCTATTTTTATCAACGATTGAGGATGAAGCACAAGTGAACTCTGAACGGTAATTTCTTTGATTTTGTATGTTTTTATCGAATCAACTTTTTGTGAAAAAATTGATATTGAGAAGAAAAACAATAGAATTAAATTTTTGAGCATTTGCATCGTTTATTTTAATTATCTTAAAAAATTAACTTCACAAATTATTGAAAAATTATGGGATTAGAAAAGAAACCGGATTTCGAATTACTTTTCAGTAACTTGCAAGCAAATGTTATCAGATTAAGAAATTCCGGCATTAAGGAACGACGAGACAAACTCACACGATTAAAAAACGCTATTGAGAAAAACGAAAAGCAAATTTGCGATGCAATTTATTCCGATTTCAAAAAATCACCGGCGGAAACAAAGCTAACCGAAATTTATCCGGTTCTTAGAGAAATTAAAATCGCTATTAAAAAATTACCGGAATGGATGTCAGCGGAAAAAACAAAAGCACCTATTACGTTTCCGCTTTCTAAAAACTACATCAGATACGAAAGTAAAGGTGTAGTTCTGATTATTTCGCCGTGGAATTATCCGTTTCAGTTGGCAATCGGTCCGTTGGTTTCGGCAATTGCAGCGGGCAATGCGGTAATTGTCAAGCCTTCCGAAATATCGAAAAACACGGCTGAGTTTCTTGCCGATTTTATTAGCGAAATTTTTCCCGAAAACGAAGTTAGTGTTATTAACGGCGGGGCGAAAGTAACTCAACGGCTTTTGGATTTTCCGTTTAATCATATTTTCTTTACCGGCGGAACTTCCATTGGTAAAATTATTATGTCGCGTGCTTCCGAGCATTTAACAAGCGTTACGCTTGAACTTGGCGGAAAATCGCCGGCAATTGTTGATGCTGATTTTAATCTTGAATTAGCAACAGAAAAAATAATTTGGGGAAAGTTGATTAACGCGGGACAAACCTGCATTGCTCCCGATTATGTAATTCTTCCCAAAAACAAAATTGATGAATTTGTAGCACAAGCCACATTGACAATCGAAAAGTTTTACGGGAATTTTGAAGAACTTGAAAATAACTCCGATTACTGCAGAATAATTAACGATGCTCATTTCAACAGATTGAAGTTTTTGCTTGATGATGCTGAAAATAAAGGGGCAGAAATTATGCTTGGCGGGAAATTCAATAATGATAGGCATTTCGCTCCGACGATATTAACTAATGTTAATTTCGATATGAAAATAATGCAAGAAGAAATTTTCGGACCGATTTTGCCAATTCTTCCCTATCGCGAAATTGAAGAAATCCCCGAACTTGTTCACAAAAACGAACAGCCTTTGGCTCTATATATTTTCAGTAGCAAGAAAAATTTCGAGAGAAAAATATTAAACGAGATCCAATCCGGCGGTGTTACAATAAACGATACGGTTGTTCATTTTGCAAACGAAAATTTACCGTTCGGTGGAATAGGCAAAAGCGGAATTGGCAACGCACACGGATTTTACGGATTTAAAACTTTTTCGGTGGAGCGTGCTGTTATGAAGCAATCAAAATTTTCGCCTTTAAAATTGATGTACCCGCCATACACCGAAAAAGTCAAAAAATTGATTGATTTTGCTTCTAAGTATTTTTAATTATTAAGATGTAAACTTAGTTGGTTTTAATAATTAGTTGTTGTTTCTTATTAATTTTCAAGTTACAAAAATTTGCATTCTCAATAATTTTATAGTTAACTTTTCCCTTCAATTTTTAATTTGTATAATAAGTCCGATTTAATCTTTGCGGAAGGTCAAAAAAATTGAACTTCGATAAAAAATTACTTGCATTACTTTCGAAAGCACGTTTTGAATTTATTCTGACAATTTTTGCCGGAATTTCCGTAGGAATATTTACAATAGTTCAAAGTAAAACTTTAAGCGGAATATTAAACGCCGCATTCCTCGAAAACAAAAAACTTGACCAACTTTACACTGCAATTATTGTTTTTTTCATTTACGGATTATTTAAAGGTATTTCGGTTTGGCTTCAAAAAATTTTTGCAACAAAAACTTCCACTAAAATTAAAACGTATCTTCGTACGGAATTATCTCGCAAAATTTTTGAACTTGGTCCTGTATTTTCGAAAAAAACAGCAGGAGGAAAACTCAACGCTATAATAAATGAAGGCGTTGAAAAGCTTGACGCTTATTTTTCCGCGTATTTACCACAATTTTTTTTAGCAAACATTATTCCTTTCGTCATATTGATTTTTGTTTTTCCTATCGATTTTATCTCGGGAATTGTTTTTTTACTTACCGGACCCGTAATCCCTTTCTTTATGATACTTATTGGAAAACAAGCGGAAAATCTTAGCAAAAAACAATGGAAAACTCTTAACTTTTTAAGCTCCCATTTCTTCGATGTAATTCAAGGATTAACAACGTTAAAGATCTTCGGACAAAGTAAAAATCAGATAAAAAAAATATCGGAAATAAGCGATGAATTTCGTAAAGCTACACTCGGAGTACTAAAAGTAGCATTTCTTTCCGCTCTTGTTTTGGAATTGTTATCAACAATAAGTATTGCAATAGTTTCGGTTGAAGTAGGCTTACGTTTGTTATACGGTAAAGTTGAGTTCTACGATGCGTTTTTTGTCTTGCTCCTTGCACCGGAATTTTATTTACCTATGCGGCTTTTAGGGTCAAGCTTTCACGCCGGTATTGATGGAGTTACAGCCTCTAAAAGCATTTTTGAAATACTTGGCTCAAAAATTCCAAGTAAAGAATCATCAATTGTTTTTGAACGTAAGAAAAATCCTTTCAATATTACATTTCGCAATGTTTCCTTTGCTTACAGAGAAAATACGGAAGTGTTGAACAACATAAATTTTGAAATAAATCCGGGCGAAAAAGTAGCATTAGTTGGCAAAAGCGGTGCAGGTAAATCTACAATTCTCAATCTTTTATTGAAATTTATTGAACCTATTAGCGGTGAAATTCTTGTAGACGATAAACCGCTAAAAAAAGTATCGCGTAATAGTTGGCTCGCAAACGTAACTTACCTTTCGCAACAACCTTATTTATTCCATGGAACGGTTCGTAACAATTTACTTATTGCAAAAAAAGACGCAACGGAAGAGGAGTTATTTAAATCGTTGAAATTTGTCAATATTTTCGATTTTATTTTGAACTCTCCGCAAGGATTGGACACAAATGTCGGTGAAGGCGGATTATCATTAAGTGGTGGACAAATTCAGAGAATTGCTCTTGCCCGTGCATATCTGAAAAATTCACCAATTCTTGTTTTAGACGAACCAACCGCAAATCTTGATCCCGAGGTGGAAGAAGAAATCAGTAATAAAATTTACGAGCTAATGACTAATAAAACCGTAATCACAATTGCTCATAGATTAAACACTATTACTCGTTCAGATAAAATCATCTTGATTGAAAAAGGAGAAATAGCAGCAATTGGGAAACACAACGAACTTTCGGCTAATAATAAATTGTATTCGGATTTTCTGAAATATTACGAGGCGAAAAAATGAAAACGTTCCGACGCCTTGTAAATATTGCCCTCGAACATAAAAATTTAATGGCAGTCTCGCTTTTATTCGGGTTTTCCACAATTGGAAGTAGCGTTGGGTTGTTAATGGCAAGTGCTTACATTATTGCTCGTGCAGCCCTTCATCCAAGTATTGCCGTATTACAAGTTGCAATTGTCGGAGTTCGGTTTTTCGGAGTTCTTCGCGGAGTTTCCCGTTACGTGGAAAGACTTGTTTCGCATAATGTTACTTTTCGTTTGCTTGCAAAATTCCGCGTTTGGTTTTACAAATCAATTGAACCGTTAGCTCCTGCCGGTTTAGCAAAATACAGAAGTGGAGATTTGTTAGCACGAGTAGTTTCCGATGTTGAAAGTCTTGAGCATATTTACATCAGAGTTCTTTTCCCACCGCTTGTAGCGGCTGCAATTTCGATATTGATGTGGGTACTTTTTGGTATTTACGGCATCGAATATTCATTATTAATAACCGTATCGCTTTTTGTTGCAGCCGTGTTTGTGCCGAT
Source organism: uncultured Melioribacter sp. (assembly GCA_964477915.1). Taxonomy (GTDB): domain Bacteria; phylum Bacteroidota; class Ignavibacteria; order Ignavibacteriales; family Melioribacteraceae; genus WGAL01. The sequence goes on from CAYZGB010000090.1 coordinate 4,298, forward strand.
AATTACACGCAAATTGTCAAAAAAAGATGGAAGTGAATTTGTAAAAACCCGTTCGTCGCTTAATGTCCTTTCAATCGATTTATCGGATGGACTTACCGAATTAATAGCATTTGG
>CAYZGB010000090.1:4421-8726 GCA_964477915.1 uncultured Melioribacter sp.
AGACTTTATGGATAATTATAACAAAATAAACAATAGATTTTCTTCATTACAAAAGAGAATAAGCGCAATTGACGGATTAAATGAAACACTTATTATCTTGGTAATGAATATTTCAATACTTGTCGTTTTCTTTCTCGCAATTCCCGAAATTTCTTCAAAACTTACGGGAATTGATTTGGCTGTTATTGTCGTCGGCATAATGGCATCGTTCGAAGCCGTTCTTCCAATACCCACTGCGGTTCAACATTACGAAATGAGTATTAAAGCGGCTGATAGAATTTTTGAAATTACGGATGCCGAACCAACAGTCGATTTTACAAACGCTAAAATCACGGAAACCGAAAGTAATTCTCTTAAATTTGGAAACGTAAGTTTTGCTTACAAAGAAAATAACGAAGTATTGAAAAACTTAGACCTTATAATACCTGAAAACAATCATATAGCAATTGTGGGTGCAAGCGGAGCTGGAAAAAGTACACTTGCAAATTTACTTGTTAGGTTTTACGAACCGCAAGCCGGCAACATTTATCTTGGGAATGCTTTATTATCAAAATTAAATGAAAATACATTACGCAATAAAATTACACTGGTAGATCAAAAACCGTATTTCTTTAATGGCACAGTAAAAGAAAATTTGTTAATTGCAAAACCAGATGCTTCTGACGAAGAATTGTTATCCGCATTACGCAAAGCAAATATTGAAGAATTGGTTAATTCGTTGCCGGAAGGTCTTTCCACCTACATCGGCTCGAAAGGATTTATGTTAAGTGGCGGAGAACGTCAGCGACTGGCAATTGCAAGAGCATTATTGAAAAAATCTCCAATAATGATTTTTGATGAGCCGACTGCAAATCTCGATACTAAAAATGAGAATGAAATTTTAAACACTATCTTTTCCGCTGCCAAAGATAAAACGCTTATTTTAATTACACACAGACTTGTTCAACTTGATAAAGTTCAACGGATAATCGTAATGAAAAAAGGAGAAATTATCGAGACAGGAAGTTTCGAGGAACTTTATTCCCATAAAACTGAGTTCCGTAAAATGTATGATTTACAACGGAATTTACTTGTTTAACATCTTATAAAAAAAGAGCCATAACAAGCTTTGAGTTTTATCTAAATTCTATTTAACTCGAAAAATCTAAATTAAAATCTTTAAATAGCATACTAGTTCAACTATCCTTTACAAATTGGAACTTTTTACCGACTTTTATTTTTATCATTAAAAAAATTTAGTTACTGAATGGAAAAAATTGTCAGACAACGAAGTCTTTACGAAATAAACGTTAGAGTTTGGTTAAGAAATTTTGATAAAGACGGTAAAAAAGCAACTCTTTCGGATATTCCTAATTCATATTGGGATTATCTTGCAGATTTGGGAATAGAAAATGTTTGGCTAATGGGTGTTTGGAAAACGCCCGAAGCCGCTATTAAAAAATATTGCTTTGAACCGTTCTTAATTGACGAATATAAAAAAGCATTGAAAGATTTTACTTATAAAGATGTTTCCGGTTCACCATATTCTATTGAGGATTACATTGTTTCAGAAAAAATCGGCGGGGAAAACGAATTAGTTGAATTAAAGAAAACGTTGAACAAACGAGGGATGAATTTAATTCTGGACTTTATTCCCAATCATTTCAGTGCGGAAAGTTCGCTTGTAGTAAAACATCCGGAAATTTTTCTGAAAACAAATGAACACATCTTCAAAGAAGATCCATACACTTTTTTCAAGCCGGAAGGGGCTTCATATTTTATTGCACACGGACGCGATCCATTTTTCCCTGCTTGGACAGATACCGCACAAATAAATTATTTTGAGCCGGAAGCCCGTAATTTTATGATTAACCGATTAAAAAGAATTACGGAACTTGCCGATGGTGTTCGCTGCGATATGGCAATGCTTATGCTTAATAATGTTTTTAGAAATACTTGGGGAATTGTTTTATCCGATGCAGGATATCACACACCTGATACAGAATTTTGGCAAGAAGCTATACATTCTATAAAAAATCAAAATCCTAATTTTCTGTTTATTGCTGAAGCATATTGGGATTTGGAATGGCAATTACAACAACTCGGTTTTGATTACACTTACGATAAATCATTAATGGATCGTTTAAAAAACAATGATGCCGGCTCTATCCGCGATCACTTACGCGCAGAAGAAGATTATCAATTAAAATCCGTGCGGTTTATTGAAAACCACGATGAGCCGCGGGCAATAAATTATCTTGGTTACGATAAATCCAAGGCTGCTGCAATTATTATTAGCACAATTCAAGGAATGAGATTTTATTTTGACGGACAATTTGAAGGAGAGCGGACGAAATTACCGGTTCAATTAGGGAGAAAATCTAAAGAAAAACCAATAGATTCCCTTAAAAATTTTTATGAAAAACTGTTGCGAATTGTAAAAAATCCAATTTTTAAATATGGGGATTGGCGATTAATCACACCCGAACCTGCGTGGGAAAACGATTACTCCTACATAAATATTATTGCATTTTTACGTTCTTTCGAAAATCAATACAGACTTGTTGTTGTTAATTATTCAACCGAAATTTCCGCTGCACGCTTAAAATTCGAACCTCCGGAAGGAATGGAAGAAATCATTTTAACCGATTTACTTACTAACGAAAAATATAAAAGAAACACATTCGAAATTTTCGATTTAGGTTTATATGTAAAACTCTCACCATTTCAATCTCATCTTTTTGCATTTTAATGGAAGGAAACCTATGAAATTTACACGAATTGCTCTGCCACAGGAACACGGATCATGGGGATTTTTTCTTGAACCAATTATTCTTGCTGTGCTTATTGCTTATTCACCACCGGGTGTTTTTTTAGCAATTTCTTCTTTTTTTATATTTCTAGCCCATCAACCAATAAGAGTATTGTTTGACAAAAAAATTTCACGCGAAAACAAAAGCTTTGCATTTGCTATCTTTCTTGCTTACGCCGGAATTTCACTTCTATTTTTGTGGAAAGTGTTTTCACTTGTAAATTTTTATTCCCTTTTTCCCTATTTTTTTTCCCTTTTATTAATGATTGGATTTTTATTTATTGAAATTAACACAAGAAAAGAAAACTTTATTGCACGCCTTGTTCCTCCTCTTGCGGTTTGCCTTACTGCTGTTTCCATAGTTCTATTTAGCAGAACAGATATTGAATTTGCAACTGCTTTTTATTGGGTTTTATTAGGACGCTCGGCAACAACATCGATTTACATTCACGAAAAACTTAAAAAATTGAAAAGAGAAAAATTTTACTTTTCAAGAGTTATGATTACACATCTTCTATTTCTCTTCGTTCTCTTATTTTTAGTGATTTTAGGTAATGTTCCTATTTTGTCTATTGTAGCACTGTTAATTTTGTTTGTTCGCTCAATTATTGGACTTAAATCGCAAAAGAAAACCAACGTTCGGAAAATTGGTCTTTGGGAATTTGCCCACGGAGTAATTTATTTAGTAATTGTTTCGATAGGTTACCTGTTAAACATTTAAAGGAATCTTATGCCTAGGAAAAAGAAAAGGAAAAAAATAGAAGTAGATTCATTCGGAAATGTTTTTCAAGAACTGCATGGCGAAATAGAAAAACAAGTAATTGATTTTTGGGGAGAAATTCCTAGAAACATCACTCTCGAAATTGGTTGTGGACACGGAATTTTTTCAGTTTCAATGGCAAAAATGTTTCCCGAAAGAAACTTCCTTGGGCTTGATTTAAAAAAAAACAGACTTTGGAATGCTTCCAAAAGTGCAGTGGAAAAAGGATTAAATAATGTTGCATTTGTTTATATGAATGCAAATCAATTGGCAGAAACTTTTAAGCTAACAAAATTTGAGGAAATCTGGATTACTTTTCCCGATCCAATGATAAAAAGAAGAGTTGAAAAAAGAAGATTAACTTCACCGGGGTATTTAGCAATCTATTCAAAAATAATAATAGAAAACGCGCCCGTATATCTTAAAACAGATGATGAGTTTACTTATTTTTACACACTTGATGTTTTGAAAAAATTGAACATTACACCGGAAATAGCAATTTTTGATTTGTACGCAGAAAGTGAAATTCCTGAAATCTTTTCGATTAAAACTCGATATGAAGAATATCATCTCGAAAAAGGAAGAAAAATAAAAATTATTAAATTCCGTATTCCTAAAAACTTAGAAATTAATAATTTCAATATCGATTGAATTTAGTATCAAACAAAATTATCAGAAGAATGTCTGATCTCATAAGATGGTATCCAGGTAAAAAAGAAAAATAAAAGAAAAAAAGATAATCAAGAACAACGGG
>CAYZGB010000091.1:0-8690 GCA_964477915.1 uncultured Melioribacter sp.
CGGGATAACCGTTTTCTTTTGCAGCTTCTTTAATTTTGGAAATCGGCCATGCTTTATCCGGTGTAAAAGGTCCATTCAAATGCGGTTCGAGTTCGTCGAGGTTTATTTCAATTACTTGGTCGTAATATTTTTCGGGATTTTCATAAACATCGTCGTCAGCTTTAAGTAAATCGGCATATTTGCGAGCCAAGTCCGCTACATCTTTTCTTCCTGTTGCTTCCAAATAGGCAGCCATTTTATCATCAAAAGCAAATGTGGAAGTAGTTGCTCCGATTTCAGCACCCATATTACAAATAGTTGCTTTACCGGTAGCGGAAAGTGAACGTGCGCCTTCGCCAAAATATTCTACGATTGCACCGGTTCCACCTTTTACAGTAAGTATTCCTGCAACCTTTAAAATAATATCTTTCGGTGCAGTCCAACCGTTTAATTTACCGGTAAGTTTTACACCAATGAGTTTTGGCCATTTAAGTTCCCAAGGCATTCCAGCCATTACGTCAACAGCATCGGCACCGCCAACACCAATAGCAATCATTCCCAAACCACCGGCATTCGGTGTGTGGGAATCTGTACCTATCATCATTCCGCCCGGGAAAGCGTAATTTTCGAGAACAACTTGGTGGATAATTCCCGCCCCCGGTTTCCAAAAACCAATTCCGTATTTCTTCGAAACGCTTTCAAGAAAATCGTAAACTTCTTGATTTTCGTATTTTGCCGTATCCAAATCTTCTTTTGCACCAACTTTTGCTCTAATTAAATGATCGCAGTGAACAGTGGAAGGTACAGCAGTTTTCTTTTTGCCAGCCATCATAAATTGCAACAAAGCCATTTGTGCCGTAGCATCCTGCATCGCAACTCTATCGGGCGAAAGTTCTACATAATCTTCGCCACGTTTGTAAGCACGAGTAGGTTCGCTCCACAAGTGCGAGTAAAGTACTTTTTCAGCATAAGTTAATGGTCTTCCCGTTAACTCCCTTGCCTTATTTTGTGCAGCTTCTAGCGAAGCATAAACTTTTTCAATCATATCAAGATTTGCTGTCATAATTTCACCTCTTATAATTTTTTAAACATTAAAATTCTTTTCAACTTCTTTTGCAATTTCTGCCGAAACCAAAATTCTACCGCATCCTTCGCAAGTATAAAGTGTTTTATTTTGTTTTATTTCCAATTGACGTTGCGGAGGAATCATATTATGGCAACCGGAACAAGAACCTCGTTGAACGTACGCTATTGCAATTCCACCTCTTGCTTTTCGAATTCTCATATAGGTATTATAATCGTTCTTTCTTATTGTTTCAACAACCTTTTCCCGCAACTTGGATAGTTTTTCTTCTTCTTTTTCGTTCGATTTAATAATTTTTTTCAATTCGGTTTCTTTTTCTTCAAGTTCTTTTTGAAATTTGTCTAACTCTTCTTGAAGCTCATCAATTTCTGCGGCTAACGTTTGAATTTTGTTTTCGAGTTCAGTGTTCTCTTCGTCAAGTTCTAAAATTCTTGTTTCTGCAAAATCGATTTCTTTTGTAAGAGCATCATACTCCTTGTTGTTTCTTACTTTGGTTAACTGTGCTTTGTATTTCTTTAGTTGCTCCTGCATTTCTGCAATTTCGTTATCATTAGAAATACGTTTTTTCTGAGCCTCATCCTTCTCCTCGGTTTTGGCGTCAATCTGATTTTTTAATACTTGCATTTCGGCAGTCAATTCATTTACAATACGAGGTAAATCGCCCCGTAATTCTTCGAGTTCATCTAATTGACTGTCTATCAACTGCAACTCGTATAAATTTGCAAGACGTGTTTTCACTTCATTTCTCCTTTATATTTAATATAATAATTTACAGGGTTGGTACTTTGTCGGTAAATTTTTACTGTTAGTTTCTCCTTACGGGATTTAGCGTATTCATTAAGTTTTCTTTTAACCTCAGGTAAAACTGTATTTTCGGTTTCGTAATGTCCCGCATCGATAAATAAAATTTTGCCTTCCGCATCTTGAAATTCATGATATTTAATATCGGCAGTTACAAAAGCATCAGCATTTTGACTAATTGCTTCATTTACAAGCGAAGAACAAGTTCCACCGCAAACGGCAACTTTTTTAATTCTTGCGGATTTACCTTTTGCATATCTTATTGCGGGAATTTTTAACTTCGAGGCAACAAGTTCAAGAAAATCCTTAATTTTCATTGGAGCATTCAATTCTCCAATTGCTCCTTCGCCATAATTTACATTCGAATTTTTCAGAACATAAATATCGTAAGCCGGTTCTTCATAAGGATGAGAAGAAATTAAGGCTTTTATTACTCCGTTTAGTTTCCAATTATCCACTAAAACTTCGAGACGAATTTCCTCAACTTTTTCAAAATTTTGTTTTGTTCCAATCACGGGATTTGACTTTTCAGAGCCTTGAAAAGTTCCCGTACCCTTAATTTCGAAACTACATTTTTCGTATTCCCCAATTATGCCACCGCCGGCTTCGAAGATTGCATTTGCTACTTTATCTTTAAACTCGGAAGGCACAAACACAACCAACTTATATTGCTTATCAGCGATATTGTGCAAAAATTGAATTTTCGATAGTCCCAATTTTTTTGCTAGTTGGTAACTTACACCTTCTTTCGTAAAATCTAAATTTGTGTGAGCAGAAAATACCGAGATATTATTTTCTATTAATTTCTTAATTATTTTGGATTTCGTATCGGAATTAAATTGAATTTTTTTTACCGGAAAGAAAAATAGTGGGTGGTGGGAAATAATTAAATTAAAATTATTTTCAGTTGCATAGTTTACAACATTTTCGGTAACATCAAGAGATAATAAAACTCTACTTACGGGATTTTCGGTATTACCTATTTGCAAACCTACATTATCTCTATCCCAAGCAACTCCGGGCGGTGCCCATTTTTCAATAATTTCAATAACTTCTTTAACTTTCATATAAAATCAAAAAAAAATGCACCTTTTAATTCGGTGCATTTTTAAATCCTATTTTCTATTTTTCCGTTGTTTTTATTGGTCTTTTCATATAGTATTTTTTTTTATAAAAACAAATATAATTTATTTTAGAGATATTTCAAAAACAATATTCGGATAGTAAAATCTACAAAAATGTATTATCCAATTCGAATATCAACTGCTTTCATTTTTCCCTTGTAATCTACAATTAGCGGATTAATATCAAGTTCTTTAATATTTTCATTTTCGCGTAACATTTTTGCAGCAGCAAGAATAATTTTTACCAGCTTATTAATATCAATTGATTTTTCGCCTCGAACACCGCTAATTATTTTGCCGATTTTCGTTTCGTTAATCATTTCAAGAGCATCCGCTTCGGAAAGGAATGCCGAACGAATTGAAATATCGTTAATTTGCTCAACGTACTTTCCGCCTTGCCCAAACATAATTATTGGACCAAACGAAACATCGCGAAAACCACCAATTAACAATTCGAATTTTGCATCAATCATCGGCTGAATAAGAAACTCATCAATTGAAAAGCCTTGTTTTTCAATGTTTGCAATCATCTCTTTTGCCGATGCAATTAATTCTTTTTTCGAGTTTATTCCCAATTTTACGGCGTTAAATTCCGATTTGTGTGTAAAGCCTTTGCTAATTGCTTTTAACACTACGGGGGAATTGAATTTTAATTTTTTCAATTCGTTGAATTTTACAAAAAGATTTTTAGTTACCGGTATACCGTATTTTTTTGCAAAAGAATAAAGTTGTTTTTGATTACTGAAAACGGAATTTGAAACGGATTTACTATTGTAATTTGCGAGTTGTTCCTTAAATTCTTTCTTAAAAGGATGTAGCTTATTTTTCCTTTCGTTTAGAAAAACAAGATTTGCAATTACTTTTGCGGGCATTTCCGGTTTTCGGAAAAGCGGTTTGTAATTTTCGGCATTGTCAAAATAGTTTTGCCAAAATTCCGGCAAAGGCATTACAACCTGATAAACCGGCTTTTTGCTTTCAATTGAATTTACCGCATTCACAACCGGAAGAGGCTCGACCATTACCGGTTCAACAAAAATTGAAATTACTGCATCGACATTTTTATCGGCAATCACAACTTCATTTACCGCTTTGTACATTTCGGCTGTGCCTCCGGGAAGTAAATCAACGGGATTATTAACCGAACCGGCAGGCGGAACAATTTTCCGCAATTTGTGAATTGTACTTTGGGAAAATTCGGCAAGTGTAAGTCCGTTTTTTTCGAGAGCATCGGTTGTTAGAATTGCAGGACCACCAGCATTTGTAATTACAGCAACTCTACGTCCTTTTGGCAAAGGGAAATTGATGTAAGATTTCGCCGTATCGAAAAGTTCGTCAATTGTTTCAACGCGAACAACACCTGCTTGCCGCAAAACCGCATCAACAACTTTATCGCTACTTCCTAATGCACCGGTGTGCGATGCCGCTGCTTTCATTCCCGCTTTTGAACGCCCTGCCTTTAAAACAAAAGCAGGCTTTTTAATTTTCCGTTCAAAAAAAGGACGGACAAATTCAAAACCGTTCACGAAGCTTTCCAAATAATAGGTTGTTGCGGAAATGTTTTTATCATTTCCCCAAAATTTGAGCAAATCATTTTCGTTAACATCGGCTTTGTTCCCAACGCTAATAAAGTGAGCGAAACGAATATCGCTTTCGCGTAGGAAATTGATTACCGCAGCACCTAATGCACCACTTTGCGAAAGAAAAGCAACCGGTGAACTTTTCGGCTTTTCGGCAACAAACGTTGCATTAAGTTTTACATCTTCAAGCGAATTTATTACTGCCATACAATTTGGACCAACAATACGAACATTATGCTTTTTTGCAAGTGCCGTAATTTTTTCTTCTTCAATTGCACCTTCTTTTCCGGTTTCTTTAAATCCGGCAGTAACAATGATTACTGATTTTACATTTTTTTCTATCAATTCTTCCAAACTACTGTAAACAAAGCGTTTGGGAACTACGATAACCGCAAGGTCAATGTTCTCGGTAATTTCCCGAATTGACGGAAAAGTTTTATAACCGAGTATTTCTTTCGATTTCGGATTTACGGGGAAGACTTTCCCTTTGTATCCGAAAGTTACTATTGAGTTTAAAATTTCGTATCCAATGTTTTTTTCTTTTGATGAAGCCCCGACAACGCAAACGGATTTTGGGTAAAAGAAATTTTTAATTTCCGAATTCATTTTATGCTCTTTTTTGATGATCAATTGCTTTTAGTAATTTGAAAAATAATTTAACAAAGCGAAAAATTTGAATGAATAGATTTGTTCGATATTTCTTTTCAAGAAATTTCATTCGGGAATAATTCTCCATCCGGTTTTTGCTTTGAATTTATAAATATAACTTTCGTTAATTAATTTACGCATCCAATGTGCCGCCGTTCCAACTTCGAGCGAAGAAACAAACAAATCGCGACCGTGTTCTTTCGGGTATTTTCTTACATCCGGAAAAACGGGATAAATTGAAAGTAAGAACGCTTCGCTATTCAAACCGCGTCCGCCAAGTTGAATTGTAAAAATCGAAAGTAATTCGGAAAGACGAAGCGAGTGCGTCATTCTGCTTTCTGTCATAAATTCCGAGATATTTTTTGCAATCAATCTCCCGATTGCAGCTGAAACGGAAGTACCAATGAAAGGCTCGGGTGTAATGTTAGTCCCGTTTTTGGTTACAACAGGTTCGGAAATTGTCGAAGGCATTGCAAAAACTGAACCTCCGGCAAAAATATTTTTGTAATTCCTATTCCAATAACGGGAAGGAAGTAAATCGGGATTTGAAATTAAATCGGAATATTCCAAATTGTAAAAAGTATCTACTAAAATTCGATTGTCTTTGTCAAAAATTTTGCTTGTAATATTTGTGCTGTTTTTGTCGATAAATTTAATTTCTGTCCCTTTAATTTTAGGGATTAGAACAGCCAAATCAAAATTCTCCTCAAAAAATTCTCCGTCCGAATTTTCGTAAAAAATTTGATTGGAATTTATTTCTTTTACAGCATTTCCGGTTGAGAATTTAATGTTATGTTCATTTAGGATTTTAATTAAAACATCTTTTGCAGAGATTAATTTTCCGTTTCTTTTAATTACGGGATTTCTTAATCCGAAATCGCCCAATTGATTTTCGTTAGTAAAATAAAGTATTTCAGCACGGTCGCGGACTTTTTCGTCAATTAATCTGTAATGAAGATTAATCGCAAAATTTAGTGTTCCGTTGTGATATGTGGAATTCGGATGTCCGCTACCGACAATAATTTTTTTCTTGTCTCCTTTTTTCAGCTGCAAAATTATTTCATCAACCGCCTTTTGCGTTTTTTTAATTTCGGCAATATCAACAATGCTTCCGATGTTTTGCCCGTTTGTTACAAATCCTTTAGTTGCTGAAAAATCTGCAGTACTTCCCGTAGCAATTATCAGAAAATCGTATTTTATTTTATTTTGATTGGTGCCTTCTTTAGTAATTTCAATTACATTTTCATCCGGGAAAACAGCGGTAACTTTTGCATTGATAAAATTTATTTTAGGGAATTTGGAATAAATTTTCGGAAGCGAAATTGTGATTTTTTCTTGCTTTAATCTACCGGTAGCAACATCAGCCAAAAGCGGACGAAATATAAAATTTTCGCTATTGGAAATAACCGTAAGATTATCGCTATCGTTTAATTTTTCCGCCAAATAAAGCGCTGCGGTGTGCCCGGAAAATCCCGCACCAACAATTACAACATCAGCCATTAATAGTTTTCCCCAAACCTTGCGGTGATGTTGCTATTTCTTTTTCGTTTGATTTGCTACTGCATTAATTGCAGCCTGGATTTTTTCTTGGTCGCCCAAGTAATAATGTTTAATCGGTTTTAAATTGTCATCCAATTCGTAAACAAGCGGAACACCGGTAGGAATATTGAGTTTGACAATTTCTGCCTCGCTTACGTTATCAAGATATTTTACCAAAGCACGCAAACTGTTTCCGTGTGCCGCAATAATTACACGCTTGCCCGATTTAATTGTAGGGACAATTTCGTTTTCCCAGTAAGGGACGAAACGTGCAACGGTTTCTTTAAGGCTTTCGGTAAGCGGAAGTTCTTCTTCGGTTAAATCGGCATAGCGAGGGTCGTGTCCCGGATAACGTTCATCATCTTTTGTTAATGCCGGCGGTGGAACGTCGTAGCTTCTACGCCATAGCATTACTTGTTCATCGCCATATTTTTCAGCGGTCTCGGCTTTGTTCAATCCTTGCAATGCACCGTAGTGGCGTTCGTTCAATCTCCAATTTTTAATTTCGGGGATCCAAAGTAAATCCATTTCGGCAAGAGCAATATGAAGTGTGTTTATTGCACGTTTAAGAACGGAAGTGTAAGCAATATCGAAAACGAGCCCTTCTTCAAGCATTAATTTACCGGCGTTTGCAGCTTCTTCGCGACCTTTATCCGTAAGGTCAACGTCCGTCCAACCGGTAAAAAGATTTTTTTTATTCCACTCGCTTTCACCGTGTCTTAATAATACAACCTTAAACATAATCCATCTCCTTTAAGTATTTTGACATATTTCTTCAATCTCCGTTACGGTTTTTGCAATTGGGTGTCCCAGAACTTTATTTCCATCGTAAGTAACAAGCACATCATCTTCAATTCTTATTCCGCCAAAGCCAATCATTTTTTCAACCTTATCGTAATTAATAAAATCAGCCAAACGGTTTTCCGCTTTCCATTGCTCAATTAATTTAGGAATAAAATAAATTCCGGGTTCAACCGTTAAAACAAATCCCGGTTGAAGTTTACGAGCCAAACGCAAAAACGCAAGTCCGAATTGCTCGCTACGTTCTTGGTCTTCATCGTAACCAACAAGATTTTCGCCAAGGTCTTCCATATCGTGAACATCAAGCCCCATCATATGTCCAAGTCCGTGTGGGAAAAATAGAGCGTGAGCACCCGAATTTACCGCTTCGGCAATATCGCCTTTCATTAAACCAATATCTTTCATCCTTTCGGTAATTATCGTTGCCGCTTTAAGATGAACATCTTTGTAGTAAATTCCGGGTTTTATCATTTCAATTGCAGCAAGTTGTGCATCAAGTACTGTGTTGTAAATTTCTTTTTGAAGAGTTGTAAATTTTCCGGTTACGGGAAAAGTTCGTGTAATATCGCTCGCGTAATGCATAAATGATTCAGCACCGGAATCGAGTAATGCTAAATCACCGGCACGCATAATATTTTTATGGTGATGATTGTGAAGTATTTCTCCGTGTATTGAAAAAATTATCGGAAACGAAACACCACGTCCACGCGAAAGAGCAATACCTTCAAGTCCACCTGCAATTTCCTGTTCGCGAATTCCAGGACGAGTTTTCTTATAAGCGTAAAGATACATATAAAAACTTGTGGTTAATGCTTTTTCGATTTCCGTAATCTCTTCATCGGATTTTACGGAACGCATTGAAATTACAGCCTTAATAAATTCAACGGAAGTTTTGTCATTTACTTCTGCGGGTTTAATTCCAAGTAGTTCTGCAATTACTTGTTTGTTATCATCTCGGTACTGCGGAAGAAAATGAATTTTTTTCCCGCTCTTGATTGCATTCGAAACATAATCGAAAAAGTCTTTTGTAGGTGCTGATTTCTGAACTCCAACATTTTCGGCTTTTTCCTGAATTGTACGAGTTGGTCCCATCCAAATTATGTCGTCAATTGTTCTGTTTTCGCCGAAAATAATTTC
>CAYZGB010000092.1:0-8660 GCA_964477915.1 uncultured Melioribacter sp.
AAGATGATGAGTTAGTTAAAAAAGCAAGAAAAATGACGGACGAGTTTGCCGAAAAAGCGGGACGCCGTCCTCGAATTTTAATTGCCAAAATGGGACAAGACGGACACGACCGCGGTGCAAAAGTTGTTGCAACCGCTTATGCCGATTTGGGTTTCGATGTTGATATTGGTCCGCTTTTCCAAACACCGGAAGAAACTGCACGGCAAGCGGTTGAAAACGATGTTCACGTAATAGGAATGAGCTCACTTGCCGGCGGACATAAAACTCTTCTTCCGCAATTAATAGAAGCATTGAAAAATTACGGCAGAGATGATATTATCGTAATTGTTGGCGGAGTAATTCCACCGCAAGATTACGATTATTTACACGAACACGGTGCATACGCAATTTTCGGTCCGGGAACAAAAATACCTGAAGCCTCAATAAAAATTATGGAAGAAGTAGAACGCAGATTTTCGGAATAAAAATGATTTTATTTTATTCTTTTAACGATAATTTTCTTCAATAATTTTGATTGCTTTCTTAATTGTCTCTTCTTTAACGCCAAGAGAAAAACGGACAAAGCGATTTCCGTTTGAACCGAAAATTCTGCCCGGAGTTAAAACAATTCCAAATTCGTAAAGTAGCTTGTCAACAAATTCGTCAACATCCGGAATATTTTCCGGCACCTTTGCCCAAACAAACATTCCGCTTGTATTTTTGTTTGCGGAAAGATTTAACAATTCCACAAGTCTAAAAATTAATTCTTTCCTCGTTTTGTAAATTTTGTTTCTTTCTTCGTGCCATTTTTCATCAACATTTTCAAGGGCATAAATTGCACCTTCCTGAATTGGCTTAAAAATGCCGGTGTTAATGTTGCTCATAAATTTTAATATTGGAGCAATTAATTCTTCTTTGCCGGCAACCATTCCAACACGCCAACCGGCCATATTGTGCGATTTACTTAACGAATTAAATTCAACCGCCGTTTCTTTTGCTCCTTTTAACGATAAAATGCTCAAAGGTTCTTGTTGCGGAAGTACAAGAGAATAAGGGTTATCGTTGCACAATAACAAATTATGTTCGGTTGCAAAATCTACTATTTTTTGTAAATCATCTTTTCGGGCAATTGCTCCTGTTGGCATATTAGGATAATTTATCCACAAAATTTTCGCACGTTCTAAAATTTCTTTATCGATTTTATCTAATGCAGGAAGCCAGTTGTTTTCTTCTTCCAAATCGTAATAAACAACTTTTCCGCCGGCAAGTTTTGTTGCAATTGAATAAACAGCGTACGAAGGATTTGGTACAAGTGCAATATCGCCGGGGTTAATAAACGCCATTGAAATATGGTATAAACCTTCCTTCGAACCAATCAGCGGTAAAATTTCGGTTTTATAATTTAGATTTACTTTAAATGTCCTTGAATACCAATTTGCAAAAGCCATTTTCAATTCGGGTAAACCGGAATAAGGCTGGTAACCATGATTATTTGGGTTTTGAGCGGATTCATATAATTTTTCAATCACTTTCTTTGCGGGTGGTAAATCGGGATTGCCAATTGAAAAATTTAAAATCTGTTTTCCGCTTTGTTTTACTTTTTCAATTTCCTTTGCCCGTTTCGAAAAATAATATTCTTCAATTAAATTCAATCTTTCAGCAGGTCTAATCATTTTTTCTTACCTAAATAAATTTTTAATGAAAAACAAAAATACTCATTAGATTTTTAAGTAAATAGTTGTTTTTTTAAGTAGTATTTTTGTAATTAAACGAGCAAAACTAATCAATTAAAATTTCCTTAAACATTTGTAAATTTGAAAGATTATTAACAAATAATTAGAGAGGACGCTATTTACAAGTCTGTAATTGTACGGAGAATAGTTTACGGCTTTCTAACACTTCTGTTAATTATTATTGGCGGTGTTATTGGTTATCTTATTTTGGAAGATAATTATTCCTTTTTAGATGCTCTTTATATGACCGTAATTACAATTACTACAACGGGATTTATGGAAGTAAAACCGTTGAGCGAACACGGAAGAATATTAACTATCTTCCTTATTTTCGGGGGCGTGCTAACAATCTCGTACACTGCGGGACGTATTGCACAACTTGTTTTGGAAAATCAATTTTTCTGGAGAAAAAAAATGGATAAAAAAGTAGAAAGTCTTTCCAATCATTACATTGTTTGTGGCTATGGACGAATTGGAAAACACATTTGCGACACATTAAAAGAAAACGATAAAGAATTTGTTGTAATTGAAACTGACGAAAATAAAATTGAAGAATTAATTGAGAAGAATTTTTTATTCATTCACGGGGATGCTACACAAGACGAAGTTTTAATAAAAGCCGGAATTAAAAGAGCACACGCATTGGCTTCGGTTTTAAGAACCGATGCGGAAAATGTTTTTGTAGTTTTAAGTGCAAAACAATTACGTCCAGATCTTTACATTGTTACCCGCTCAGTTGATGAAACAACAACCGAAAAACTAAAAAAAGCCGGAGCGGATAGAGTTGTGCAAACCTACGAAATCAGTGCTTCGAGAATGTCGCAAGTGTTAATTCGTCCGCGAGTTGCCGATTTTATTGACGGAGTTGTTCGTCATAAAAATTTAACGATTAGTTTGGAAGAAATTGAAATTGGAGAAAAATCATCTTTAAATGGAAAAACATTGAGCGAATCGCCAATAAGAAAAAATCTTAATATAATAATTATTGCTATTGAAGATCCGCAAGGAAATTTGGTTTATAATCCTCATGCAAATACAAAAATAAAAGCGGGAGATAAACTTATTGCAGTTGGTGAAAGTGAGGCTTTGGAAGAACTTTACAAGTTATGTAAATAATAAGGAGAATTGAAATGAAAATAGATATTAACGGACTATCGGTTTATCTTAATGGAAATAAGAATAATCCACCGATTATTTTTGTGCACGCTTTCCCGCACGATAGAAGAATGTGGGATGAGCAAGTTGAATTTTTATCGAAAGAATTTTTTGTAATTACCTACGATGTTCGTGGCTTTGGCGAAAGTGAAATCGGGGACGGGCAATACACAATGGAACAATATGCCGACGATTTAATTTCCATTGTTGAAAATACCGGTGTAAATAAACCTGCCGTTTGCGGATTATCGATGGGCGGTTACATTATTTTGCGAACGTTGGAAAAAGCGGAACATCTTTTTTCTTCGGCAATATTAATGGATACACGCTCGGAAGCAGACGACGATGCCGGCAAACTAAAAAGAGCCGGAGCAATTAAAAACATAAACGAAAACGGCTTAATTCCGTTTGTAAAAGAATTTGTTAAAAACTGCGTTTGGGAAAAATCATTTGAAAACGAAAACCCTGGTTACTTAAAAGCAGTTGAGATTGCAACCTCGCAAAATCCTACCGGTGTTAAAGGAGCGTTGCTTGCTATGGTAAGCCGGACGAACACTACAAATTACTTATCGAAAATTGAAATTCCGGTTTCCGTTATTTGCGGAAAATACGATGCTTTAACCCCACCCGAAATGATGGAACAAATGGCGATTAGAATAAGAAATTCCAAATTCAGTATTGTTGAAGATGCCGGACATCTTTCAAATCTTGAAAACCCGCAAAAAGTAAATCAATTAATTTATGATTTCCTAAAAACGATTGGTTAATATTTTATGAAATGGTTACGCAAATTATACGATTGGATGTTGCATTGGGCGGAAACGCCTTACGGTGCTTGGGCTTTGTTTTTGCTTGCTTTTGCCGAATCATCTTTTTTCCCAATTCCGCCGGACGCTTTACTGATTGCACTTGCGCTCGGTTCACGTAGTAAAGCATTTAGGTTTGCTTTGATTTCGTCCGTTGGTTCGGTGCTTGGAGCAATTTTAGGTTACGCAATAGGATATTTCCTTTGGTGGAACTCCCCAGGCGAATTTTCCTCAATTGCACATTTCTTTTACAACAATATTCCCGGTTTCGACGAAAAAGTTTTTTTCGATGTAAAATCTCTTTACGATAAATACAATTTCTGGATTGTTTTCACAGCCGGTTTTACACCAATTCCCTACAAAGTATTTACAATTAGCGGCGGTGCATTCGATATCAGTTTCCCGATGTTTCTTTTCGCTTCGATTGTTAGTCGTTCCGCCCGTTTCTTTTTGGTCGCGGGATTGATTTGGAAATTCGGCGAACCTATTACGGAATTTATTGACAAATATTTTGATTGGTTGGCAATTACTTTTACGGTTCTGCTAATCGGCGGATTTTTTGTGATTAATTATATTATTTAGAAAACGGGCAAGTTAAGTCTGTAAATGAAATCTCAAATCCGTGCTGTTTTTTCGGAAACTTAAATTGGTTAAAATGCAGTTCTATAAGATTTCTCCCCCGACTTCGTCGGGGTCGAAATGACAGAAAAATAGAAGTAACGTGTTCCGTCCGAAACTGAGTTTAGGACGGAATAAAAATAAAATGTCATTTCGAACCCCGAATGCAACTTGTTGCTGAGGGGTGAGAAATCTTTAATACGAGAAAGAAAGATTTCTCCGAAGCCTCTTTCATCGGCTTCGTTCGAAATGACAGCGAAAAAAAGCCAAGTCCCGTAGGGACGTAACCTTTGTAGTAACATTTTCGCCAATAAAATCAAAGCTCCGTAGGAGCGACATAAAAAATAACGAAACAAAGTTTCGTATGCTAGTTCCGAACGAAATACAATTTCGTTCGGAGGAAGAAAAACCAAATTGTCATTGCGAAGACGACGCGGTAATGAAGTTGTAGCACAGCGGAAATCCCGACGAGCGAAGCAAGTCGGGGCAATTCCCCAAAAATTAAACTACTACTGAAATTTCTGGAGATTGCCACGCCCCGATTTGTCATCGGGGCTCGCAATAACAAGATTAAGAATGAACTTTTAATTTTCAAAAAGATTTCTCCCCCGACTTTGTCGGGGTTCGAAATGACAGAAAAGTAGAAGTAATGTGCTCCGCCCAAAACTGAGTTCCGAGGAAGGGAAAATATTCCACGGATCCTATTGGTTTTTCTTAACCTTCATTGTTTTTCCCTACGTGGAAATAATCATAAACGAGTTGTGCTTTTGCTTTGCCGATTGATTTTGCGAGCTCATCAAAAGATGATTTTTTAATTACATCAACGCTTTCGAAATCGGTCAATAATTTTTTTGCAGTTTTTTCGCCTATTCCTTCAATTGATAACAATTCGCTCGTAAAAGTCCGTTTACTTCTTCTCTGGCGATGGAACGTAATAGCAAAGCGGTGAGCCTCGTCGCGAACGGCTTGAAGTAATTTCAAACTCGAAGATGTTTTCGGAATTGTTTGTGCATCTTTTATTCCTGGAATATAAATTTCCTCCAATCGTTTTGCGAGTCCGATAATATCTTGATTTGCAATCCCCAATTTTTTCAATACCGAAACCGCTGCGGAAAGTTGTCCTTTGCCACCGTCAACCATAATTAGTTCGGGCAAAGGTTTGTCTTCTTCAATTAATCGGGAGTAACGCCGTTCAACTACTTCACGCATACTTTCGAAATCATCAACGCCTTCGACGTTGCGGATAATAAATTTGCGGTAAAGCGATTTTTTCGGCTTGCCGTCAACAAACACAACCATACTGGCAACCGTATCGCTTCCCTGAATGTGCGAAATATCGAAGCATTCGATTGTTCTCGGAATTTTCCGCAAATGCAAATCACGTTTTAGCGCAGTAAGAACGTGCGGAACGCTTCCTTCCTTTTTCATTTGCTGCAACTGAACTTCCTTCAAAAGTAGATTGGCATTTTCTTTACACATTTTCAGCAGTAACTTCTTTTCGCTTTTGCGTTGTGGAATTGTAAAAACAACTTTCGAGTCCCGTTTTTCGGAAAGCCATTTAAGTAGAATTTCCGCATCGTCCGGTTCAGTTTCCAAAATGATTTCCTTCGGAATTTCAACATATTCGTTGTAGTAAAAACGAATTGCTTCGGCAAGGATTTTAGGCGGTTTTTCATCGAGCGAGATTTTTAATTTATGCTCGTGCTTTGCCGAAAGTTTTCCGCCGCGAATATTAAAGACTGTAAACACGGCATCTTTATCGTCGGAAGCAATTGCAAAAACGTCACGGTCTTCAAAATCGGTTGCAACAACTTTTTGCTTGGAAGTGTAAACTTTAAGTTTTTCTATTTTATCGCGCAAATCCGCCGCATACTCAAACTGCAATTTTTCCGCCGCTTCGTTCATCTCTTTTTGCAGTTCCGCAATTAGCTCATCTGTTTTGCCACGTAAAATTTTCAACACTTGCCTAACCATTTTGCCGTAGTCTTCTTCGGAAATCAAACCGCGACAAACGCCGTCGCATTTTTTGATGTAATAATCGAGGCAAAGTTTGATTTTCCCTTTTTTTATTACTTCGTCATCGATGTAATATTTACAACTTCGTATTCGAAAAATTTTATTGATTAACCGCAGTGAGTTTTTCATTGCTTTTACGTCTGTGTAAGGTCCGAAATATTTCGAGCCGTCGCGAATAATATCACGCGTAGGAAAAACTCGCGGATACGGTTCGTTTGTAATTCTGATGTAAGGATAAGATTTATCGTCCTTCAAATTAACGTTGTAACGTGGCTTGTGTTTTTTAATCAAGTTGTTTTCAAGAACCAAAGCCTCGATTTCGTTATCGGTTACGATAATTTCCAAATCGGAAATCTTTTTAACAAGCGCTGCGGTTTTCGGGCTATCGAGTTTTTCGCGAAAATACGAACGCACTCTGTTGCGTAAATTTTTTGCTTTGCCTATGTAGATGATTTTTCCGTTCTTATCCTTAAACTGATAAACTCCC
The DNA here is from genome assembly GCA_964477915.1 of uncultured Melioribacter sp. GTDB lineage: Bacteria > Bacteroidota > Ignavibacteria > Ignavibacteriales > Melioribacteraceae > WGAL01. The sequence goes on from CAYZGB010000092.1 coordinate 6,795, forward strand.
GGATTTTTTGGTAAGTTTTCGAGTTTGTTTTTTAAGTCGTTGTTAATCACACTAACCTCTTAAAAGATAAAGACGGAAAACACTGAATATTGCAAGCAAGTTTATTGATTTTCGGAATTGTTGTAAAGTAAATGTTTTTTTTCTTCGAGCAAATGTTGTGTTTCGTTCAACAACTGAATTCGTTCTTCTTCGTTTTCGCAATTGTCAATCTCTTTCGAAATTTGCTTAAGTTGCAAATCGATATTGTGCAACTGAAATTTCTTAATAAAATCGCGAGTTAATGTCATTAACCCTTCGTCGGTTTGCTCGTCAATAATTTTTCCCCAACGCGGACTAATTCCTTCTTTATTCAGAACAATATCGGCAGCAATTGGTCGCAAATTATCGTCAAGCAAATCAAATAAAATTGAAGGATCGATAATATTTTCCATATAAGAATCATAAACAACACGAGCAATTTCGCGGTAATTTTTATTGCGTAAAGAATCTGGAGCGAAGTAATCGAAAATTTCGCCTACGATTTCGATATGTCCCGAAAACAAAAGTTTGATTACAACCTTTTCGAAAATTTCCGTTTCGTCCGAAGTTTGAATATGATTTTTTGAATTTGCCTCTTGTTCTAATGCCTTTTTCTTAAAAGACTTTTTCCGTTCTTCTTTGCCAAGATAATTACGCAATTCGTTTTCGAGCAGGCTTGCTTTAATTCCGAAATTTTTCGAAAGAAGTAAAATAAAATTCGCACGTTTCAGTTCATCGTTTATTAATGCAATTGATTTTACAAGTTCGCGGATTGCCTCGGTTCGTAGCGTCGGGTCATCCAATTTGCCTTCTATCTTAAATCTTTCCGCTTGGAACGAAAGAAAATCTTTTGCCGAATTAACCAATTCACGAAAATCTTCCGCCGTGTGTGTTTTGATGTAAGAATCCGGATCTTCGCCTTCGGGCAAAGTTAAAAGGCGAATGTCGAAATTCAATTTCAACAAAACCTCTATGCTTCGCTTTGCCGCTCTTTGTCCCGCTTCGTCCGCATCGAAAATTACGGTAATGTTTCTCGTATAGCGGGAAAGCAAACGGACTTGCTCTTCGGTAAGTGAAGTCCCCGAGGCTGCAACAACATTTTTAATTCCGTTTTGATAAAGTGAAATTACATCCATATAACCTTCAACAAGAATCGCTCTTCCAATACGTTGAATTTCTTCTTTGGCAAAGTAAAGTCCGTAAAGAATTTTACGTTTCGAATAAATAGGCGACTCTGGTGAATTAATATATTTTGCGGCTTTCGTGCCGGATTGCAAAACTCGCCCACCAAAACCGGCAATTCTTCCGTTGGCAGTGTGAATCGGGAAAATCAATCTTCCCTTGAACTTATCGTAAAATCTTCCTTGTTCGTCCGTGTCGATTAAGCCGAGTTTTTTCGCAACTTCGATGTCGAAGTTTTTCCGTTTAATCAAATTATACAAAGCGTAGCGACTTTGCAAAGCGTAACCCAAACCGAAAGTTTTTTGAGTGTGAGGCTTTATTCCCCTTTGTTTTAAGTATTCCCGCACACTTTTTGCATATTCACTATTGTGAAGGTTTGTTGAAAAATATTCGCTTACAAACGAATTGAGTTCGTAATACTTCTCGTTTTTATCGATTTTTGTCGGGACAAAATTTTGTGTTTTAATTTCGATACTAAGAAAATCGGCAACTTCTTTTATCGCTTCGACAAACGAAACATTTTTGTAATCCATTACGAATTTAAAAATGTTTCCGCCCGCACCACAACCGAAGCAATGATAAATTTGTTTATCGGGACTAACAACAAACGAAGGTGTTTTTTCTACGTGGAACGGGCACAAACCCTTGTAATTTTTGCCGTATTTT
>CAYZGB010000093.1:0-8645 GCA_964477915.1 uncultured Melioribacter sp.
GAAAAAAATATTATTCGCGAAAAGAATTTTTGAACAAAGCAATTTATCCCGAAAGCTTCGGAAAAATTTTCAGCAATTTGCAAAATGCTCTCGATTCAAAAGAGCAACAAATTGCCGAAATCGAAAAAGCTAAAACCAAAATAACCCAATTAAATTCGTATGTTCGGCAACTTTCCGAAAATTATTTGTCTCTTGTAAACGAAATCGAAGAATTGAATAAAGATTTGAATAAATCGAAAGAAGAACTGGAAGTTTACAAGAGAAAACTTTCTTATTTGAAGAAGAATATCAAAACCCGTGATTCTTTGCTTACTCAACAACTTCAAAATTTGCTTACAATTCAAAAAAGGATGACAGCGGAAGGTAGCGAGAACGATATTGAAAATAAGGAAATCAAAATTTCGAACAATAATTTTCTTTCCGATTTAACTACGCTTTTGAATGACAATATTCGTTATTTGGATTATGCCGAAGTAACATCCGATGAATTATTTTCGATTTTGGATGAACAAAAAAGATTAAAAGAGAATCTCGAAAAATTAAATCCTCAATCGCTTGCATTATTGTTGAAAGACCAAACAGCCGTTACCGATTTAACGAATGTAAAATCGTTGAACAAACTTTGGGGAAATAAAATCGAAAATAGAATTGCGCGGGAAATCGGAAAAGATTTTTCGCAATACGGAATTGCATTAAACGATTCGAGCGGTGTTGAAACGCTTTACAATTCAATGCTTGATTATCTTGAAAAAGAAAGTGTTAAGGCGGGAAATCAATACGAACGCAAGCACAAATACAAATTGTTTAAGAACTCCGCTTGGGAAGGGATGTTCAAGAAGAAATGGCTACCGGAATTATTGAAAAACGGAATGTTTACAAATCAAAAAGTTGAAACGGTTGAAACGTTACTTGACGAATGGGAAAGACGCAACGAAAAATCATCACCGATTTTGCTTTACATTATTGTTGGTGCAATTTTACTTTTTATTACAATTTATGTTGCGGCAAAAGGGAAAAAAACAAAATATTTACGTAAAGCGGCTGCACAAAAGAAGAAAAACGAATACGATAAAATTAAACGTGAAAAGGAAATTGAAAAATTTCGCGAGAAAATGAAAAAAGAAAATAAAAACTAAAAAGAGAACGGAAAAACTATGGATTTCAATTTAACAGATGAACAAAAGGCAATACGCCAAACCGTTAGAGAATTTGCCGAGCAAGAAATTAAACCGAAGGCAAAAGAACTTGATGAGAAGGAACAATTTTCGCCCGAACTAACAAAAAAAATGGGCGAGATCGGTTTGTTCGGAATGTATTTGCCCGAAGAATACGGCGGTGCGGCAATGGATACGCTTTCGTATATTATTGCAGTTGAGGAACTTGCGCGAGTTGACGGCTCGCACGCTGCAACACTTGCGGCACATAATTCTCTCGGCATTGGTCCGCTTTATTATTACGGAACGAAAGAACAGAAAGAAAAATATTTGCCGAAACTTACTACGGGCGAGCATTTGTGGGCATTCGGATTAACCGAACCAAACGCCGGTTCCGATTCACGCGGAACAAAAACAACCGCAAAACTTGTAAACGGCGAATGGGTTTTGAACGGCTCTAAAATTTTTATTACGAACGGATCAACCGAATATTCGCTTGGAGCAACAGTGCAAGCGGTTACGGGAATGAACGGGGATAGAAAAGAATATTCTACAATAATCGTTGAAAGCGGAACACCTGGTTTTAAGCAAGTAACAATGCACGGGAAAATGATGTGGCGTGCTTCGATTACATCCGAGCTTTATTTTGACGATTGCCGCGTGCCTGAGGAAAATCTGCTTGGTGCTTTGGGACAAGGCTCTAAAATAATGTTAAGCACGCTTGATAACGGAAGACTTTCGATTGCGGCAATGGGATTGGGGCTTGCACAAGGTGCTTACGAAATGGCTTTGAAACACGCACAAGAGCGTCATCAGTTCGGCAAACCGATTGTAAAATTTCAGGTGATTTCATTTAAGCTTGCCGATATGGCTTTGAAAATTGAACTTGCTCGAAATTTGCTTTACAAGGCTTGCTGGCTTAAAGATTCCGGACAGCCTTTTGCCAAAGAAGCGGCAATGGCAAAACTTTATTGTTCCGAAATTGCAAAGGAAGTTGCCGACGATGCTGTGCAAATTCACGGCGGTTACGGATTGATGAAAGAATACGACATAGAAAGATTTTACCGCGATCAAAGACTATTGCAAATTGGTGAAGGAACTTCCGAAATTCAAAGGCTTGTAATTTCACGACATATCGGAGCGTATTAATTTTTAGGAACGAATTTATGAAAAGGCTATTGAGTAAAATATTAATTTCGTTGTTTATCATTGGTTTGATTTTCCTTGGTGTTATTGCCGTTTTGAATTATTACGTCTTGCCAGATTATGTGAATGTGCCGGAAGTTAATGTTCCTAACATTGTCGGTTTGCAACGCGAAGTTGCTGTGAAAATATTGGAAAAGAAAAAACTTACCCCGGTAAAAAAAGGAATTAAATACACGCTCGAAGTTCCGAAGGGAAGAGTTCTTTTTCAAAAACCTTTGCCAAACACCAAAGTTAAAGAAGGAAGAAGAATTTATTATTGGGTAAGTGGTGGCGACCCGCTTGTTGAAATGCCGAAAGTAGTGGGGAAAACAATTCGCGATGCAAAAGTTACGTTGCAACGTTTGGGAATTAAAATTTCAAAAATTGATGAAGAACGCTCGGAACTACCTAATAATACTGTGATTGAGCAAAGCATTGCACCTGGCGAGCAAGTAGCGAAAGGGGATTCGGTAAATCTTACAGTTAGTATCGGACCGCGATTGGGAATGGTTCGCGTTCCTTCTTTGGTGGGGAAAACATTAAGATCGGCAAAAAGAACACTGCGTAAATTTAATTTAAAACCCGGTAAAATTATTTATCAAAAATCGGAAAACCTTTTGCCAAATACGGTGATTGACCAAATACCGAGCGAAGATGCGTTAATCAACGTTGGCGAAAGTGTTGATTTGGTTGTAACAAAATGAGTTTAAGATGAATGCACAATTAATCAATTTCGGTAGCGATTTCGCTTGGAAATATTACGCAAACAAATTCGGCGTAAATCCCGCATTACGAAAATTCGATTCGCTCGGATTATTACTAAAAGGAACGGAAACGTTGTTTTTCCGTCCGAAGTTTTCTACAAATTTTTTCAGATTGGAAAATGAAATTTTAATTGTTGGGAATTTCAAAGAGCTTGTTGATTTTTCTTTCGAACTTGCGGCAAATAATTCCGATTGGGGAAATCTCGCAGAAAGTGTATTAAGCAATTACGAAAATTTCGATGACGGAATAATATCTATTGCCGGGAAAAACTTTTCGTTAAATCAGCCTCACATAATGGGAATATTAAATGTTACGCCCGATTCTTTTTCCGATGGCGGAAATTATTTCGATAAAGATAAAGCGATTGAACACGCTCTGCAAATGATTAAGGAAGGCGCTGAAATTATTGATGTTGGTGGCGAATCTACTCGCCCGGGTGCTGATGCTGTTCCGGTTGAAGAAGAATTGGAACGTGTTATTCCCGTTATTACGGCAATTAAAGCGAAAGAACCGCAAACGGTAATTTCTATCGATACAACAAAAAGCAAAGTTGCAGAAGAGGCAATAAAAGCTGGGGCTTCGATAGTTAATGATATAAGCGGATTTTCTTTTGATGAACAAATTCTTGAAGTTGTAAAAAAATACAACGTAACATACATTTTAATGCACATTAAAGGGACGCCCCGCACAATGCAAAAAAATCCCGAATATGAAGAACCGGTTAGTGAAATTTACGATTTTCTTACGCAAAAGATTTCGCGACTTATTGATTTGGGAATAGGTAAAATTATTATTGATCCGGGAATCGGTTTCGGTAAAAGGTTTTTCGATAATTACGAAATTATTAATCGGCTTGATGAGTTTAAGGGATTGGGCTTCCCGATTTTAATCGGGCTTTCGCGGAAATCGTTTCTCGGAAATTCTCTCGGATTAAAGATTGACGAACGGGATACGATAACATCGGTAGCCGAAGCAATATCGGTTTCGAAAGGTGCAAGATTTATCCGAACTCACAATGTTGCAAACGCAAGTGTGATGAAAAACTTTATCAATTATTTAAGTAATACGGAATCGCTGCTTTAATGGTAGAACTATTCAAAATAGGATTTATTTCAATAAGGTTAATCGATATAATCGATATTGCTTTGGTTTCGGCAATATTTTATCAACTCTACAAAATAATGAAGGGAACTGCGGCAATTCAGATTTTCATCGGATTGCTTGTTCTTCTTGGACTTTCCTTTATTGCACAACTTACCGGAATGCGAACACTTACGTGGTTACTTAAATTAATTACGGATATTTGGGTTGTTGCGTTTATCATTATTTTCCAGCCCGAAATTCGTCGCTTTCTGATGATGATAAGCAAAACCAAATTTATTATGTTTTTCAGAGGCGAAAAAATTACCGGCGAGGCAGTAAATGTTTCCGAAGAACTTGCTGCTGCTGCGTTCGAGCTTTCCCAACATCAACACGGTGCTTTGATTGTAATTAGTCGTACAAATGAATTGAAAAATATAATCGAAACGGGGATGCTCTTAAATGCAAAATTAAGTAAGGATTTGCTGCGTAATATTTTCTTCCCACGTTCGCCTTTGCACGATGGAGCAGTAGTTGTAAAAGGGGAAACTATTGTAGCTGCAAGATGTACGTTGCCTTTGTCGAATACACAAGAAATTGACGCGAACACACTTGGGATGAGGCATCGCGCTGGACTTGGAATTACGGAAACAACCGACGCTCTTGTACTTATTGTTTCGGAAGAAACCGGAATTATTTCCGTTGCCGAAAACGGAAAGCTAATGCAAGGCTTATCTAAAGAATCGCTGAAAAAACTTTTAAACGAAAAATTATCATTGCAAAATCAAACCAATATTCGATTTATCTTTGGACACCACAAAAAATAAAATATGTGCGTTAATTCCGTTTTTTAATGAGGAAAAATTTATTTTCGAAACGGTTACAAAAACGCTTCGTTATGTAGATTGCATTATTGCCGTTAATGACGGTTCAACCGATAATTCGGAAAAGTTAATTTCAAATTTTCAGAATGTTTTTGTTTTCAAGCACGAACAAAATCTTGGGAAAGGGAAAGCAATTAAAACCGGCTTTCTAAAAGCATTGGAAATGGAATGCGAATTGTTAATTACACTCGATGCCGATATGCAACACGACCCGGAATTAATTCCCAAGTTTATTGCTAAATACAATTCCGGTAATTTTGATTTGATAATTGGCAATCGATTGCACGATATTTCGTCGATACCAATTCACAGAAGAGCGAGTAATTTTTTAACATCGTTTCTTATTTCGCTTAAAACGGGTGTAAAAATAAAAGATAGCCAATCCGGTTTTAGATTGTTTGACGTTAAGCATTTGCAAGCATTATTGCCTAAATTCAGTGGGTTCGAAGCCGAAAGTGAAATTTTAATTAAAGCGGCACGGAACAATTTAAAAATCGGTTTTGTAAATATTCCCACAATTTACAATTCGAACGAAAGCAAAATGAAATCGCTTGATGCAATTATTGGATTTATTAAAGTCTTATTCATATAATTAAGAATGGAATTTTAGAAAGTATTGGAGGAAGTAAAATGAAACTTAAATATTTTTCTCACTCGGCATTTCAAATTACAACGGATGATAACAAAAGCATTTTAATCGATCCGTTTTTGGACGATAATCCAACCTCGCCAGTAAAATCGGATGAAGTTACTGCTGATTTTATTATTCTTACTCACGCTCACGGAGATCATCTCGGCGATACTTTTAAAATTGCCAAAAAAACATCGCCATTAATTATTGCGGTAAACGAACTTGCCGATTACGTAGCATCGAACGGATTTAAGGCTCACAATATGCACATTGGCGGTGCTCACGAATTTGATTTCGGTCGTGTAAAATTTACTATTGCTCATCACGGCTCAATTACACCCGACGGAAAATACGCAGGCGAACCTGCCGGTGTTTTGGTTACGATTAACGGAAAAACAATTTATCACGCCGGCGATACGGGACTATTCTACGATATGAAACTAATCGGCGAAATGAATGACATCGATTATTTCCTTGTTCCGATTGGCGATAATTTTACAATGGGAATTGAAGATGCGGTAAAAGCAACGGAATTTGTAAATCCCAAAACCGTAATTCCGATGCACTACAACACATTTTCCGTAATCAATGCCGACCCGAACGAATTTAAGACAAAAGCCGAAGCAAAAGGCTTTAATGTAAAAGTAATGGAATACGGCGAAGAAATTGACCTTTAATATTCAGGTGGCGGAGCTTCCGCCGCCTTTCCTTTATTCATAAAATAAATTTTCCGGTTTATGGCAAAAGTAATAGCAATTACAAATCAAAAAGGAGGTGTTGGTAAAACAACAACCTCAATAAATCTTTCCGCAAGCGTTGCCGCTTTAGAGAAAAAAACTTTGCTTATTGATATTGATCCGCAAGCTAATTCATCTTCCGGCTTGGGTTTTAATAATCCCGAAATTTCTGTTTACGAAGCAATTAGTGGCGAAATAGAACCGAAAATAGCAATTCAAACTACATATATGCCATTTCTTGATGTTGTACCGGCAAATATTAATCTTGTTGGTGCCGAAGTTGAAATGGTGAACCTTGAAAAAAGAGAATTTTTGTTGAAAGAATTTATTGACGAAATCAAGGACAATTACGATTACGTTTTTATCGATTGCCCGCCTTCTTTGGGATTGCTGACGTTAAACGCATTAACTGCTTCCGATGCCGTAATTGTTCCCGTTCAGTGCGAATATTTTGCATTGGAAGGTTTAGGACAATTGTTAAATACAATAAACATCGTAAAAAAGAGTTTTAATCCGCAACTTTATATCGAAGGCGTGCTTTTAACAATGTACGATCAGCGGTTGCGACTTTCCAATCAAGTTGTTGAGGAAGTAAAAAAATATTTCGGAAGCAGAGTATTTAATACAATTATTCATCGTAACGTGCGGCTTTCCGAATCGCCAAGCTTTGAAAAACCGGTAATTCTTTACGATGCAACTTCGCGAGGAGCAAAAGATTATATGGCTTTGGCAACCGAATTAATTAAGAGCGAAACAACGGAGAAAACAAAAAACAATGAGTAAAAGAAAATTAGGTTTGGGTAAAGGTTTGGGAGCGTTAATTAATCCCGATTCTCAAAAAATAGCTACAGAAAAAGTAGCGGTGGACTCGAACGAATTAAAATCGGATAACGGAAGGGAAGTTAATGTTCTTGCAAAAATTCCGATTGAAAAAGTAAAACCGAATCCGTACCAACCGCGAACAGAATTTAATAAGGAAGCATTGGATGAACTTAAACGCTCGATTCTCGAAAACGGATTAATTCAACCGATTACCGTTCGGCGTATTGATAACGGATATTACGAATTAATTTCCGGTGAACGAAGATTTAAAGCGTTTTCGGAAATCGGATACAAGGAAATTCCGGCTTACATTATTCAAGTCGATAGCACGGAAAATATGCTTGCTCTTGCTTTAATTGAAAATATTCAGCGTGAGGAATTAAATGCAATAGAAGTTGCCGAAGCTTATCAACGTTTGATTACCGAATGTAATCTTACGCAAGAACAAATTGCTAAAAAGGTGGGAAAAAACAGAGCAACAATTACAAATTCGCTTCGCTTGTTAAAATTACCAGAAGTAATTAGAAAAGGTTTGATTGAAGGTAAAATTACACAAGGTCACGCACGTGCTTTGCTTGGAATTGAATCGGATGATTTGAAAATAGAATTGTATGAGCAAATACTGAAACATCGTCTTTCGGTTCGCCAGGTGGAAAAAATTGTCCGCGATATGGCAAGTGGCAAATACGGGAGCAAGCAGAAGAAAGAGAAGAAACCGAAAACGGAAGAGGAGTTCCGTGCGGAAAAATCCCGTGAAGATGTGGAGCAAAAATTGCGTGAAATATTTGCCACCAAAGTATCGTGCAAACAGAAAAAAGATGGTTCGGGAGCAATCGTTTTCGAGTTCTATTCCGAAGACGAATTGGAAAGATTATTCGAAATGTTCCTTTCGGCAAAGCAATATTAATATTTTGATGAAAATTAACGTAATTTATTTTGTTGTAATATTTTATATTTTTTCTTTAAATGTTTCACACGCACAAAAACCCGATTCTCTTACGCATTCATTTAATTTGAACATTCCTGAATATAAGCAAACAAAATCCCCAACGGGAGCAATGTTGCGGAGCATAGTTTTGCCAGGTTGGGGACAGTTTTACAATGAATCATATTGGAAAATTCCAATTGTTTGGGGTGGTTTGGGAGCATTTGCTTATGCTTGGAAATGGAACAACGACAAGGTGAATTTTTATCAAAACAAATATGAAACGGAGCATAATTCCGCTTATTACAACTTGCGTGAGTTTTACAGAAATCAACGTGATTTGAATACCGTTTTTTTAATTATCGTATATTTAATGAATGTTGTTGATGCGTACGTCGATGCACATATGTTCGATTTCGAAGCAAGCAGAGAATTTTCGTCAATCAATTACAAATTTACATT
>CAYZGB010000094.1:0-8642 GCA_964477915.1 uncultured Melioribacter sp.
AGTTTCGGACGGAAATAAAATCCGAAATTTTATTTTGTGAAGTCCCGTAGGGACGGCATATTAGTAATAAAAGGAAAGCGAAAATCTAAAGATCCGTAGAAGCGACACATAAAACAGACTATTAACCATAATAAAGATTTCTCCTCTGCCGACTACGTCGTCATCGTCGAAATGACAATTTGTTTTGTGTGTTTCTTTATAACAAAATACAATTTCGTTCGGAGAAGAAATTCTAAATTACAAAATAAAATTCGTCATTGCAAAAAATAAAAAAGGCGGGAATAAACCCGCCTTAAAATTCTAACAATAAAAATTTATAACTATTACGGAACCGTTACACTACGTTTAATCCACCCGTAGCACTTCCCTTCTATTTTCACTTTGTCGCCGGATTTTAATTTACGGAAAAAATAATCTTCTTTTGTCGGGACGGATTCTTTAAGTGCAACAACTCTATCTTTTGCCAATTGAGCGTATTCACCACCTAATTTTGCAGCTTTTTTGTATTGCTCAACAGCAAGTAAGTAAACTAATTTATCTTCAAATTCAAAACCACAATCGCGAGCTGCTTGTTCGTACATTGTGCCTAAAATGTAATAAGGATAATCCCATTTCGGATCAACTTTCATTGCTTTTTGCAAATAGGATCGAGCAACGGAAAGCTGATTCATATCCTTGTAAATAATTGCAATGTTTACATAGTAGGTTCTGTTTTTGGGATCGAGTTTAATTAATTCTTTGTAAGCTTTAATTGCTTCTGGGTATTTTCCAAGCTTTGTATATGCAATTGCAATCTTTTCACGATAGTTAATTACGTTCGGCGATTTTTCAATTAAAAATTTAAGCGGTTCAATTGCTTTTTCGTATTCTTCGGCTTTCATACAAAGTTCTGCATATTTCCAGGCTTTTTCGGTATTCTCTTTATCCAAATCCCACGCTTTCTTTGTAATATCAACAAGCTCGTCAATATCTTCGGCTAATCCTTCAATACGTTTCAACCAAATCTCATTCGAAGGGTCTTTTTCCGAAAGTTTCGAATAAAGTTCAAGCGCTTTCATTTTGTAATCGTTTTCGTCGGAAGCATTTTTCGCATAAAGCAATCCAAGTCTATCGAGGTAATAATCGGACAAATTCGGATTTAACTCCCAAGCTTTTTCATACGCAGCAATTGCACCTTTAACATCCGGTGGATTTAACCAAGATTCTCTTACAAATCCTTCTTGTGCGTAAAAATCGGAAAGAGCCTCTTTATCGGTTACATATTTTTCTGCAAGGCTGTACAAAAACAAAGTAGTATCGGCAATTTGTGCTTTTTGATTATCGTCGGTAGCAACAGAATCGTGCATAAACCAAAGCATTTTTGCCATTTTTACAAAAGGATGATAACGCAAAAACGGTTTCGGATTTGTTAAAAGCACCGTCCACCCGTGAGGTAACGAACTTTCGTATTCTTTGTTTTTGTAAGATTCGTAAAATAAGCTGAATTCAGCCATTAAGTTTACTTGCGTGCTATCACTTAACGTAGCGTTCGTAACAAAATTAATATTTGCCGAAAACCCGTAAGTGGAAGCGAAAAGCAAAATCGAAACGGCGATAATAGAAAGCTTTTTCATTTTATTCTCCTATTTCCTAATTAATATCCTCTTCTTATAAACCATTGTTCACCGAATGAAAGCGAAACACCCAAACTTACAAATTTTTCTTGAACCAACGTTCCGTCATTTGGTCCACGTTTACCAATGCTTAAAGAAAAATCAACCATATCTTTTTCGTTTATTGGAAGTCCGGCACCAAGACTTAAAGCATAAACGTAAATATTTTTTCCTTGAACCGAATATTGCATTCTTTTTGCAAAAAAACCAACACGTAGCGGAACATTTTGCCAAAACGTTCTTCGTTTATGTTTTCTATCGAAATATTCACATCCGGCACTAAATTTCATACTGTTGATTACTTTCGCATTGTGTTCGTAATTAAATTTACTCCAATCCGAAAAAGTGTAATCGGAAACAAAAGTAAACATTTTATTAAAGTCAATTTTCATACCAAGAATATAAACATTGGGAACTTGTGCGGTAAATTGATTTCCGGGTGTTGTAATTTCATCATATTTCGAATGTATTACAATCGAAGTATCGATAAAAACTTTTGCGAGATATTTTACCGTTGCCGAAAAATTTAGTCCCGTAATAAAATCCGATTTGAAATATTCGGCAAAGTCATTTGTTACCAAACCAAGCGAAAAACCCAATCCGTGGTAAGTATTTCTTGCCTTAAACGTCGCATCTACGTATTGGGAAAATTCGGGGAAATCTAAAGTGGAAGAATAATTTGAACTTCCCGAATAATAATCGAACGTTGAGCCAAGTGCAAAACCAAACGGCAATCTGTAAGTTAATCCGAAACCGATTTTAGATATTCCGCCTTGCCCCTGATATTTTAACGAATAGTTGCCAAATTGTTCACTATTGTATTTTTTTACTACATCGTAATCAATAACGGTAACCGGTTCAACGAATAATGCCATTACAATTCCATAATCTCTTTGAATGGGAACGGCAAACCGGATACCTAAAAATTTTGCACCGAAATATTTGGCGTTCAAACTTCCCTCTTGTTGAAGCGATTGCGTAAACATAAATCCACCTTCAACTCGGGTTAAATTAATTCTATTCCACGCGGCGGGATTTGTAGATCCAATACTTCTCGTATCGGCAAAAGCAGAAGCCTCACCGAGAACAACATTCCTTGCGGAAAAAAACGGAGCGTAATCGCCTAATGCATAACGAGTGTAAACCGAAGAATTTTGCGAAAAAGAAATTATCGGTATTAAAATTAATAATAATATGTTGCGTAAAATTTTATTCATTTTAATTCATCTTCGTATAAACAAGTTCAAGATAAGGACGTTTTGTCGAATCGGAATAATCGCTTCCGTAAAAGACTAATTTGTTAACCGAAGTCTTTTCATCGGATAATCTTAATCGTATTCCGTAATTTGTTTCCGGGTGATTTAACCACTTCTGAACCATTTTGGTAATGTTTGCGGAAATGTGTGTTGAATCGCCGCTGCCAATTACTTCAGTCGGATTATCTCCAACATTTCCGGTGCTATCTTTAATCATTGTAAAATACAAAGTATCGGAAGGATTTGAGCCCTGTAAAGTTTCATCTTCGTTGATAAATAATTTCAATACAGCTTTGTTAACAATAATCCTTTGAGACAAAGATGTTAAATCCATCTTGACTTTGCCTCTTGTAATTGCACTGCCGGAAAGAATTATTTTCCCGGTTTCATTTAATGGAATGTTACGCTCGGCAACGTGAACATCAGCCGATGAATAAAAATCGAGCGTATCGATAAATCCATTGGTTTTCTGAACTACACAAGTCAACTTCATTCTGCTATTTGTCATCGAAGAAGTTAATGCGGGAAATCCTAAAACCAAATTTCCACCTTCCGGTTTAAGGTAAATCCCGTAATTTTTAACTGAATCAACAACCTCGCTCCAAAACCAGTCGTAAATCATATTAGGTTGAAAAGAAAACTCAAAAGTTGTATCCGTAACTTCTTCGGAAATAAAATCGTTTTGAGTGTCGTAAACTAACGAATTTAAGCTATCGATTGTAAAATCCAAAGCACTCCAATTATCCGTAATTTTATGTACGGAAAAATTAACTTCACTTCCGTCTCCATATCTATAAATTATTGGTGCACTAATCGATGCGGATATTATTGTAAGGCTATCGGCTTTTAACGCATTTAAAACGGAATCGGGAATACTCTGATAAAAAAAGAACTTCAGCAACATATGACTCTTTACGTCGTTAGCAACTTCTCCGAGTAAAACAGCCCTCGAATAATTCATCGAAATTGTATCAACTTCGTACGAAGATGTTTGAGAAATAGGATGCTCTAAACTATTCCACGTTTGCAATGTTAAATTATCTCCCGGAGGCATTAAATCCGCACCAATCTCGGTAGGAGCATCGCTACAAGAAAACAAACCAAAAGTTAAAACTGCGGATATAAACAATAAAAATTTATTCATATTAAAAATTTGCCTCCGACGGAACTTCTTTGTTAATAATAAAATTTGCTGCTTCCGAAAAGTTGCGAGCAAAAAAATCCGGTGAAATATTTTTTCTTTTCAATTCATCAAGTTCATTCGGATAAACATCCGAATCTAATAAAATTGTTTTACAACCGGAGTTCTTTCCAGTTTCAACATCAGTGGCTTTATCACCAATAAAATATGTGTTTTCCAAATTCAGATTAAAATCTTTTGCAGCTTCTAAAACCATAGAAGGTGAAGGTTTTCTGCAGATAGATTCATCTTTGCTACTAAATTCAGGATGAAACGGACAAATATAATATTTATCAATTGAAATTCCGTTATTAAATAATATATCGGAAATTTTTTTATTTACAGATTCAACTTGTTCAATTGTGATAATCCCACGAGCAACACCCGCTTGATTCGAAATTACAATAAATTTGACGGAAGGAAAATTTTTTTTAATTTTTTTTAAGCCTTCAATTACACCAGGCATAATTTCTACTTTTTCCGGGTCGCCGACATAACCGTAATCGTAATTCAATGTTCCGTCGCGATCTAAAAAAATTGCTTCCAAGTTCATTTAATCAAGTATTTTTCTATAAAGTTCGGCGTAATTTTTAGCAGAAGTTTTCCACGAAAAATCTTTACTCATACAATTTTTAATAATCTTCTGCCAAGTTTTTTTATCATCTTGGAATAGTTTTACCGCTTCGTTTAATTTTCCAACTAATGCTTTGGTAGAATATTCTTCGAATAAAAATCCAGTTCCCTTACCCGTCTTTGGATTGTAAGGCTCGATTGTATCAATTAATCCGCCGGTTGCATGAGCAACTGGAACAGTGCCGTAAACCATACTGTACATTTGGTTTAATCCGCAAGGTTCGGTCTTGGAAGGCATTAAATAAATATCCGAACCGGCTTCAATTAAATGTGCAAGAGCATCATCAAAACCGGGATAAAAAATAAATTTATCACGATGTTTGAATGCCATATCTTCCAAAAAGTCGTGATATTTTTTATCGCCTGTTCCAAGAATAATTAATTTCATATCCAGTTTCATCAACTGGTTAAAAGCTTTTTTAATTAAGTCGAAACCTTTCGTATCGTAGAGACGTGAAATATTTCCAACAATAGGAGTATTATCATCAATTTCCATATTGAATTTTTTAATCAATGCCAAACGATTTTCAAACTTGCCAGCCGGTTTTTTTACAGAGTACTTTTTGGGAATAAGCTTATCTTTTTCAGGGTTCCAGATTTTGTAGTCGATCCCGTTTATTATTCCGTACAAATCTTTTTTCCGCTTTTTAAGAATATCTTTAAGTCCGTAACTTAATTTATCATCTTCCGAAATTTCTTTTGCATAAGTTTCGCTAACCGTATTGATTGCATCGGCGTAAAGTATTCCGGCTTTTAAGAAACTTATTTTATTTTTGTGCAATAATTCCTTTTGGCATTTCTCTACATCCGTTCCAATTTTCTTACAAGTGGATTTAGGGAATAGACCTTGAAGAGCAATATTATGAATTGTGAAAAGTGTTTTAATTTTTTTTAGATTTTCGTTTTCTTCTTCAAAAACTTTTTTATAGTAAGGTACTAAACCGGTTTGCCAGTCGTTGCAATGAATTACATCAGGCACCCAACCTAATTTATCAATTAAATAAAACACGGATTTGGCAAGTAAAATAAATCTTTCGTCGTTATCCGAAAAATCTTTTCCAGTTAAAGGATCGGTGTAAAGAGAATGACGACTTCCGAAATAATCTTTATTATCCAAGAAATAAATTTGCACTCTGTATTTTTGCCCGGGTAAAAAAGATGAGCGTAAGGAAAAAATAACTTCTTTCTTCCCTATTTCCGTTGTAATATCTTTTAATCTAACAACCTCGTGAATTTTATGTTTTCTTTCGTCAATTGCACCGTATTTGGGAGCAATAATACGTATTTGATGACCTTGCTCCATCAACTTTTGCGGAAGTGCAGCCGAAACATCTGCAAGTCCACCGGTTTTCATAAAAGGAATTACTTCGGAAGTAACAAATAAAATCTTAAGACTTTTCGGAGTAGCCATTTTGTTTACCTTAATTATTTTATCCTAAAATACAAAGTTACAAAAATATTGGCTCAGTGACAAAAATTTAGCATATTTAAGGTTATATTATTTGAATGATTGATAAAGATGAAAAAACTTTTCCATAATCCTGAACAAATTGTAACGGTTAATTCCAAAGGAAAAAATTTCAAGCGTGGCAAAGAAGCCGAAGAAGTAGAAGTACTTAAAAATTATTCGATTGCCTGCGAAGACGGAAAAATAACTGAAATTTTACCGAATGATAAAATAAACAAAAATCATTTTGATGAAATAATTGATTTAAGCGGTAAAACTGTTCTTCCCGGATTAATTGATTCGCACACACACCTTGTTTTTGCCGGCTCGCGTGCCGATGAATTTAGAAGAAGATTACGCGGCGTAAGTTACGAACAAATTGCTTCGGAAGGTGGTGGCATTTTGCGAACCGTAAATTCTGTACGAAATTCTTCTGTTGAAGATCTTATTGAAATTGCAAATCCCAAAGTTCAAGCCTTTATTGAGCAAGGTGTAACAACTCTCGAAATCAAAAGCGGTTACGGATTAAGTTTTTCGGATGAATTAAAATCGCTCAAAACTATTAATTTGCTTAACGAAAATTTTCCAATCGATATTATCCCTACATTTCTTGGTGCTCATACTTTTCCGCCCGAATATAAAAATGAACACGAAAAATACATTGAATTAATAACCGAAGAAATGCTTCCTTACATTGCCGAAAATCATTTGGCAAAATTTACCGATGCTTTTTGTGAAGTTACCGCCTTTAACGCAAAGCAAGTTGAAAAAATCTTTATAAAAGCAAAAGAATTAGGTTTCGGATTAAAATTACACACTGAGCAATTCAATAGAATTGGTGGACTTGATGTTGCTTTGGAAATGAAAGCCCAAAGCGTCGATCACCTTGAAGTTCTTGACGAAAACGAAATCGATAAAATTGCACAAACGGAAACCGTTGCTACCCTTTTGCCCGGAGTTTCTTTCTTTTTAGATTACGATTACGCACCGGCATTAAAATTAAAAGAAAAAGGAGCAATTGTTTCTCTCGCTACTGATTACAATCCGGGTTCATCTCATATTTTGAATTTACATTTAATAATGAGCATTGCCGCATTAAAAATGAAAATGACGATGGAAGAAATAATTTCAGCGGTAACAATCAACGCAGCAAAAGCTCTTTCAATGGAAAAAGAAACCGGAAGTTTGGAGATTGGTAAAAAATGCGATTTATCCGTTTTTTCCGCTAATGAATTTTCGGAAATAATTTATTCTGTCGGGAGAAATTTAACTTTTATGACAGTTAAAGAAGGTAAAATAATTTTTGAGAATAAAAATTAACAACAATTTTGGAGTTGTGATGTTAAAAAAAGGTTTAGTGCTGTTTTTAATTGCCGTTACATTTTTTACAGGTTGCTCTAAGGAAACAGAAAGCGATTTATTCAAACAAGCGGAAAAACATTTGGCAAGACAAGAATACAAAAAAGCAGTTGATACTTTTATTCTAATTCTTGAAAAATATCCTAATGGAAAATACGCTCAACGCTCGGCTTTGGAAATTGCAAAGCTTTACCACGGGTTAGCCGTTCCGAATGTTCCGAAAAAAGAATCACTTGATATTGCAGTAAAATATTATCTCACAGCACATTCAATTGCCCCGAAAACAGATGTTGGAACCAATGCATTATTTATGGCAGCATTTCTCGAAGCTAACGAAATAAAGAATCTTAAAAAAGCAAAAGAGATTTATGAAAAATTTATCAAAGAATATCCGCAAAGTCCGCTCGCAAAATCTGCGAAAATAGAAATTGCAAATCTCGGTGTGCCGCCTGAAAAAATTATCGAAGAAAAAATTAAGAAATAAATTGAAAAACAAAATAAAAGGCGTCCGCGAATATCTGAAACCGGAAGTGATTTCAACACTCGATTCCCTTGAACTTAAAGCACGTTTACTTGTTGAAGGATTTTTAATAGGAATGCACAAAAGCCCGTATCACGGCTTCAGCGTTGAGTTTAGTGAACATCGTCCTTACTATTATGGAGACTCGTTAAAATATGTTGATTGGAAACTTTACGGAAAAACAGAAAAATATTTTGTAAAGAAATTTGAAGAAGAAACAAATTTAATATCGAGAATTATTGTTGATGCCAGTGCTTCGATGAATTTTTCGAGCGGAAATAGAATTACAAAATTTCAATACGCAAAATTACTTGCTGCATCTCTATCTTATATCATAAATAAACAACACGATGCTGTGGGAATAAGTTTTTTTGCGGACGAAGTTTTATCTTCGCTCGAACCAAAAGCAAGCAGAACACACTTAACGAAAATTTTATCCTTGATTGAAAATCAGCAAACGGGTTCGGATACAAACATTGCCGAGTCGCTTAAAACCATTGCCGAAAAAACAAAGAAACGAGGCATTCAAATAATTATCTCGGATTTACTCGACGAAAAAGAGAAAATAATTTCAGCACTAAAGCAATTTAAATTC
>CAYZGB010000095.1:0-5469 GCA_964477915.1 uncultured Melioribacter sp.
TTGCAAGGAAAAGAAAAAAGGAAATCTTGAACTTGCCGTTGAAATATTTAGATATTTAGTGGAAATCGGGACAAAATATGCCAAACCGAAAGAAGAACTTGCTAAAATCTATTTAGAAACCGGAAATAAAAGATGTTTGAAATGGATTTGCAATAAAATAAAAATTCAACTTAAAAACGATAATATCAAAGAAGAAAACACAAAGTTAGAAAAATTCAGACTGTTTTTTGTAAAAGAAATGAATAAGCCAAAAAAACGCGGGAGAAAAAAGAAAAAATGAAAATTTTATTTGCATCTGATGGCAATGTACCGGAAAGCAAAATTGCTAAAAGATTTGGTCATGCAACTTACTATTTAATTTACGATACCGAAAATAAAACCTTTGAAGCTATTGAAAATCCCGGACACGGTGAAAAACATGAAATACTTTATGAATTGGCAAAAAAAGGAGTAAAAACTTTTATAGTTGGAAATATTGGACCCGGAGCTTTTGAAACTGTTTCCGAAGTTGGGGCGGAAGTTTATCTTGCAAGATTAATGACGATTAATGAAGCTTTGCAGAAGTTCAATTCCGGTGAACTCGAAAAACTTAGCAAACCTACACTTAAAAGAAGCATAGAAAAACACTAAATAGCAATTAGCAAAGCAATTTCTTTTGTTAAATTTATTACAAAAAGTAACGTAGTGAAATACCCGCTTATTTCCGTTCGGAAAATTCCTTTGCGAAAATTATATTTGTAAATTCGAATTTAAATTAAGGAGGTGTATTATCGCACGCAATAATAAAGAACAATCGGTTGTTGAAAAAGTAGTATCGCTCGCAAAACGGAAAGGTTTTGTTTTTCAATCGAGCGAAATTTACGGCGGACTTAACGGATGCTGGGATTACGGACCGCTCGGCGTTGAACTTTTGCGAAACATCAAAGAACAGTGGTGGAAAGCAATGACTTACCGCGAGGACGTCGAAGGTTTGGACGCAGCAATTTTAATGCATCCTCGTGTTTGGGAAGCTTCGGGACACGTTGAAAACTTTACCGATCCGATGATCGATTGCAAAACTTGTAAATCACGTTTCCGCCTCGATACTCTTGCCGAGCAAATTTCCGATAAGAAAAAAGAAAAAATCTTAAAGCATTTTCCCGAAGTTTTATCGGATGAAGAGAAATCCGAGTTGGAAGCAATTCTTAATTCCGATGAATCGCTTACCGATAAATTTACCGCGGTTTTGGAAAACAAAAATCTTTCTACCAAACTTCTTGCCGAAACCAATTGTCCCAATTGCGGAACAAAAGGAAATTTCACTGAGCCGCGTAGTTTTAATTTAATGTTCAAAACATTTATCGGTCCAGTTGAAAGCGATGAAAATGTTGTTTATTTACGTCCCGAAACCGCACAGGGAATTTTTGTTAATTTTTTAAATGTTCAATCTTCAAGCAGGCAAAAACTTCCGTTCGGTATTGCACAAATCGGGAAAGCATTCCGTAACGAAATCAACACGAAAAATTTTCTTTTCCGCACGCGTGAATTCGAACAAATGGAAATGCAATATTTTGTAAAGCCCGGCGAGGATAAAAAATATTACGACGAATGGAAACAACGCCGGATGCAGTGGTATATCGATTTGGGAATGTCGCCGGACAAACTTCGTTTTCACGATCATCCGCAAGATAAACTTGCACACTACGCAAAGGAAGCAACGGACATTGAATTTCTTTTCCCGTTCGGCTGGGGCGAAATCGAAGGAATACACAATCGCACGGATTTCGATTTAAGCCGCCACGAAGAATATTCGGGTAAATCGCAAAAATATTACGACGACCAAACAAAAGAAAAATACATTCCTTACATCATCGAAACATCTGCCGGGGCAAGTCGAGGCTTTATGGCGTTTTTAATCAATGCTTACGACGAAGAGGAAGTAAACGGCGAAACGAGAACCGTGCTTCGCTTTCATCCGAAACTCGCACCGATTAAAGCGGCAATCTTTCCGTTGGTAAATAAGGACGGAATGCCGGAAATTGCTCGCGAAATCACAAATAATTTGCTTCCGTTTTTCCGTGTATTTTACGACGACAAAGGTGCAATCGGAAGGCGCTACCGCAGACAGGATGAAAACGGCACGCCTTACTGCATTACCGTTGATACTCAAACTTTGGAGGACGGAACGGTTACCGTTCGCGAACGTGATTCGATGGCACAAGAACGAATTCACAAAAATGAATTGTTAAATTATTTGGCGGAGAAATTAAGATAAACGAAACCCTCGAAAATATTGAGCTTGAAGCCTCTCGTGAAAATTCGCGAGAGGTTTTCTTTTCCGAAGATGAATTCCGCAAACTGATTAAACCCGCAATTTCATTATTCAAAATCGAACAGCGTTTTTTTTCGGTTTTCAGCGAAGCCGAAAGAAAAAGTGAATACGATTTTAAAGCTAACTTTTACGACTTATTTGCCGGCAACCCGATTACCAATAAAATTTTCCTCGGCAATTCTACCGAAAATTATTCTCGCTTTTTTGAAAAAGGATTAAATCAAGCCCGCAACGGAATTTTACTTGATGCTGGTTGCGGTTCCCTTGTTTTTACTGCAGTTTCTTATTCCGAGAATAAAAACGTTAAAGCAGTGCTTGTGGATCGCTCGCTTAAAATGTTAAATAAAGCCGCAAGCCGCTTAAAAAAATTGAACGGAAAAATTCCCGAAAATATTTTTTTATTGCAAGCCGATATTTTTTTGTTACCATTTTACGAAAACACTTTTTCAGTTGTAAATTCACACGGAATGTTACACCTATTTTCTGACATTGGAAATTATTTAAATTCATTAAATAAAGTTTTACAAAAAAACGGGAAGATGTTCTTCCTTGTAATATTGGGCGAGAACATTTTCGGTAAAATTTTCACCCGATTGGCATTGGCTTTGGGCGAGTTCGGATTTTCGATGAACGGCAAACAACTTGCCGAAACAATTGAAAAACTTGGCTACAAAACTTCCTTTCAAACAATTGGAAACATTGGTTATTTTGAATTAGTCAATTATTAGTTTCCTTTTGAAATATTTTCATATTTTTATTTTAATAAATAGCAGAAGCTTTATGGAAAAAATTGAAAAATTCTTAAATAAAATTATACTCGGGAACAATGTTGAAATTTTATCTCAATTGCCTGAAAAATCAGTTGATTTAATTTTTGCCGACCCGCCTTATAATTTGCAATTGAAAAATGAATTGTACAGACCCAATCAAACCAAAGTAAACGGCGTTGATGATAGTTGGGATAAGTTCGACTCAATGAAAGAATATGACGAGTTTACTAAACAATGGCTTTCGGCTTGCAGAAGAGTGCTTAAAGACGATGGAACAATCTGGGTAATCGGTAGCTACCACAATATTTACAGAGTTGGTGCTATTATGCAAAATCTCGGCTTTTGGTTTTTAAATGATATTGTTTGGATTAAGACAAATCCAATGCCGAATTTTAAGGGTACACGATTTAATAATGCACACGAAACTTTAATTTGGGCGGCAAAAAATAAAAATTCCAAATACACGTTTCATTACAAAGCAATGAAAGCATTTAACGACGACAAGCAAATGCGAAGCGATTGGTATATTCCCATTGCAAGCGGGAAAGAACGATTGAAAGATAAAGACGGCAAAAAAATTCATTCAACACAAAAACCCGCGGAATTACTTTTACGAATCATTTTATCAACTTCGAATGTCGGCGATATTATTTTGGATCCTTTTATGGGTAGCGGAACAACTGGCGCAGTTGCAAAACGCTTGGGTAGAAATTTCATCGGAATAGAAAAAGAAGAGAAATACGTAAAAGAAGCAATTAAAAGAATTGAAAAAATAGTTCCGTTAAACAACGAACTACTTAATTACAAAATAGAAGAAAAACCACCCAAAGTTCCTTTCGGAAATTTAATTGAAAAAGGCTTTGTTAAAATCGGTGAAAGAATTTTTAGCTTTAATAAAAAACACTCTGCAATAGTTTTGGCAAACGGCAGTTTACAATCGGATAACGGAATTATCGCATCAATTCATAAATTAAGTGCATTATTATTGCAAAAACAATCCAATAACGGCTGGAATTTTTGGTATGTCGAAAGAAACAATAAATTGGTTTCGATAAATAAATTAAGGGAAGAATATATTAAAACATTTTACAAACGAGATAATTCAACTGAGCAAGAAGTTTTATTTAAGGTATCGGAACCCGAATCTAATTATGTGATTACAGATAATTTTTTAGAAGAATAAGATTATGGAATACTCAAATTTTAAGAAAATATTAAATAATTATATTTTTGAAAAATCGAAAGCAAATTTGCTAATTAAAGTCTCAAAATATCCTGAAAGATATTTGGGACTTTTCAGACCAACTAAACCAAAAGCAAAATTATTACAAAACCTATTACAATCACATGAAATTCGATTTGGTGATGCCTTTGAAAAACTTATTGAAGAATATTTAATTGAATTGGGTTATGAAATTTTAGATAAATCATTGGATTACCAAAATGATAAATTAAGCGTTGACCAATTCTTTAGAAAAAACGATATTTATTATTTTGTTGAACAAAAGATACGCGACGATCACGACTCCACTAAAAAACGAGGACAAATTAATAACTTTGAAAAAAAACTTGAAAGTATTATAAGCAAAGTTGGAGATAATAATTTATTCGGCTACTTTTATTTCATTGACCCAAGTTTAGAGAAAAACAAAAATTTCTATTCCGAAGAAATTAGGAAAATGTCCAATGATTATGGAGTAAATTTATTTGTCTGTTATGGAATTGAATTTTTTGAAAAATTAAATGCAAGATTTGTTTGGGCAGAAATTATTGATTATCTAAAAAATTGGCGAATGGAATTACCTGAGATACCCGAAATTAATTTTGACATTAACCCTGTACAAAGTTTTAACGAAATTAAAAATCTTTCCCCAAGTGTTTTTAGAAAACTTTTTCAAAATGACGAATTGTTTAATGAAATTGTTCTTACTTTATTCCCGGAGAAAAAGACACTTACTTTGCTTAGAAAATACTTCGAATCCGAAAACGAAAAAATCTACAAAACATTAGCAAGAAATCTTAGAGAAAGAGGTATTTAAAATTTTTTCAGAAACAATACGGAGTAAAAATGGCTGACGAGAAAAAAGAAGAAAAAAAATATGTGCGTCCTTCGTGGGATGAATATTTTTTGAAAATGGCAATGCTCGTTTCCGAGCGTGCAACTTGTCCGCGAATGCACGTCGGAGCGGTTTTGGTAAAGGATAAAAGAATTCTCGCAACCGGTTACAACGGCTCGCTTCCTGGACAGCCTCATTGCTACGACGTCGGATGTATGATTGAAGACGGACACTGCATCCGCACAATTCACGCGGAAATGAACGCAATTATTCAGTGTGCAATTCACGGAATAAGCACAGAAGGAGCAACTTGCTACGTTACCAATATGCC
>CAYZGB010000095.1:5569-8473 GCA_964477915.1 uncultured Melioribacter sp.
AAAGCTTTAAGTGTAATTGTAGAAGGCTTTCCCGCCGGTTTAACATTAACCGAAGAATTTCTTAACGAACAACTTTACCGACGCCAGCAAGGATACGGACGCGGTGGTAGAATGAAAATCGAAAGCGACAAAGCACAAATTCTTTCCGGCGTTCGATTTTCGAAAACACTCGGAACACCGATTTCTGTATTTATTGAAAATCGGGATTGGAAAAATTGGCAAAAGAAAATGGCGGTTAGCGGATCGCAGCCAAACGATGTTGAAAAAATTACAGTTCCACGTCCCGGGCATGCCGATTTAACGGGCATTTCCAAATACAATTTTGACGACATTCGAAATTCAATCGAACGTTCAAGTGCAAGAGAAACGGCGGCAAGAGTCGTTGCCGGTTCAATTGCAAGAAGATTACTCGATGAATTCGGAATTACAATCGGCGGCTTCGTTGAGAACATCGGCGGAGTTTTCCCAAAACGTAATGAATATTTAAGGATATTGAAAAATCCGAATTTTTCGAATGATGATTTGCAAAAATTGATTTCCAAAACCGAAAAAAATCCCGTTCGTGTTTTATCTAAAAAACAAGCGGACGAAATTATTGCAAAGATTGACAATGCCAAAAGAAAAGGCGATACACTTGGCGGAACGTGCGTAATTATTGCAACGGGATTGCCGGTTGGTCTCGGTAGCCACGTTCACTACGATAGAAAACTTACTACAATTATTTCAAAAAATTTGATGTCGATTAATGCTCTTAAAGGAATTGAATTCGGACTTGGTTTTGCAACCGCCGAAAAATACGGATCTGAAGTTCACGACGAAATAATTTACTCAAATGAAAAATACACACGCAAAACAAATTTTGCCGGCGGATTGGAAGGCGGCATTTCTACTGGTTTACCTTTAATAATCCGTGTTGCAATGAAACCGATTGCTACATTGATGAAACCACTGCAAACACTGGACTTGCGAACTAACGGAACGGTTAAAGCACGTCGTGAACGGAGCGATACCGTTGCCGTACCTGCTTGCGAAGTAATTGCCGAGGCAATGCTTGCGTGGTCAATTGCCGAAGCATTTACAGAAAAATTCGGTGGCGATTCGTTTGAAGAGATGAAAGATAATTTTAACAATTACACTAAAAAATTACCCAAAAGAATTAAGCGAAATTTCGGATGAGCATTAAAATTCAGAAATTTGTTTTCAGTCCGTTTCAAGTAAATACTTATTTAGTTTACGATACCGAAACAAAAGAAGGAATTGTAATAGATCCGGGATGTTCGAATTTCGCGGAAGAAACCCAGATTGCTAACGAAATCGAATCGCTCAATGTAAATTTACTTTACGTTGTAAATACTCATCTACATATCGATCACATTTTCGGCAACACATTTTTAATCAATAAATTCAATGCAAAATTAATTTATCCGTTGGGCGATGAATTTCTTTTGCCAATAATGAAAGACGAAGCCGTGAAATACAATCTTAAATTAAATGATACACCACGAGCCGATATTTTTCTTGAAGATATTGATTTTATTGAGTTTGGCAACGTTAAACTAAAAAATATTTTTACGCCAGGGCACACTCCGGCAGAGTATTGTTTTTATTGCGCAAAAGAAAATATTCTTTTTTCAGGCGATGTGCTTTTTAAGGAAAGCATTGGAAGAACTGATTTGTGGCAGGGCGATTACGATACACTAATCGATTCAATTTACGATAAACTTTTCACACTTCCAGAGAATACAATTGTTTATCCCGGACACGGAGCTTACACAACAATTGCTCACGAAAAAAGTTTTAACCCTTTTCTGTAAAGCGGAAAGTTGTTTCACTTTTGTTTATTTTTCAAATCTTATTTTATTAAAGTTTAGGACTTAATTTGAAAATTACCCTATTCATATTGATGTTAATATTTACTAACTCCTTTACACAAAACAAATCGGATACTACAAATTTTCTTACGTCCAATCCAAAGCTTGATTTCCAATTAATGCAACTCGAATTAAATAATATAAAATTAGATTCGGTAAAAGTTAATACAATTAACAAATCATCAGTCGATTACACTACGCTTGCGTGGGTTGGTGGTATTACACTTGCTTCCGGTGTTGGAGTTCATCTTTACGAAGCAAACTCTTGGTGGCGTGAACCGAATACCAATTTTCACATTACTTGGGATACAAAGTACGCACTCGGTATTGATAAGCTCGGTCATTTTTACGCTTCGGGTTTGCTTTCGCACGCATTTGCCTCAACCGTAGAAGCGGCAAACGTTGATTTGTTCACAAGTACGTGGATTGGTGCAGGACTTGCTTTTTCGTACGAAATGTTTGTCGAGATTGAAGACGGATTTGGTCCTAATTGGGGATTTAGTCCGGGAGACGCAATTGCGGATTTTCTCGGAGCATCGTATTATGTTGCACAACACTATTTTCCTATCTTGCAAAATTTTCAGCCGCGAGTAAGTTATTATCCCTCGAAAAAATTTCTTGAAGGCGATACGAAGGCTATTATTATTGACGATTACGAAGGTCAAACTTTTTGGCTTGCGATGAGAATTAATAATTTGTTACCGAAAACTGCGGATGAGTATTGGCCCGATTGGTTGATGATTTCACTCGGGGCGGCAGCGCGTGAACTCGATGGAAGAGGAGGAGGCTACAGAGAATATTACATTGCATTGGATCTTGATCCGGATTACTTGCCACTTCACGGGCGATTCGGACAATTTGTAAAAAACACATTGAATTACTTGCACTTTCCCTTACCCGGGATACGAATCACTCCAAACACAGCAGCATTTGCAATTATTTTTTGACGATGAAAATCAGTGTAATTATACCGACTCTTAACGAGGAAAAATTAATCGGTAAACTTCTTAAAGAACTTACAATCCCGGAATTA
>CAYZGB010000096.1:0-8417 GCA_964477915.1 uncultured Melioribacter sp.
TTGAAAATAACGGGGTAAAAACTTGTGAGCGTGCCTGGGCTCGAACCAGGGACCCCTCCGACTAAAAGTCGGAGTGCTCTACCGACTTGCAATGGTGTTGTAAATATTCAATAGCCTTACGAGAATTTTTCAGAGATTTAAGTTTCCGTTCCAACTTTACGGCTTGCGATTTATTTTGAACAACGCAGTAAATAACAATTTTCCAAGGACCTCGATTTTTAGTTGCTTTACTACGATTTTGATTATGCCGAATTAATCTATCTTGCAAATTGGAAGTTTCACCGATGTAAAATCTACCGGAAGAAAGTGAACGAATAATGTAAACGTAATGCATAAATCAACCCTCGAAAATAGAAACAAAAAACCCCGTTGAAAATAACGGGGTAAAAACTTGTGAGCGTGCCTGGGCTCGAACCAGGGACCCTCTGCTTAAAAGGCAGATGCTCTACCACTGAGCTACACGCCCAACCAAACTTTTCAAAAAACTCAATAAATTTGAGTTTTAAAGTTACGACTTTTTATTTTAAATCACAAAAAAAAATTCGAAATAGTTACCCAAAATTTTTAGTTTAATGTGTTTTTAGTTTCGATCTTTCTACAATTTCTTTTTCCACTGTTAGCAATAAATAAATCTGGAACGGACTAATATTATTGGCTTTCGCGATATTACTTAATGTAAACGAAGTATCTTTTATCTGTATATTGTTAGTGCGTAAAAGTGAAAGGGTTTCGTCATAAGACAAATGCACTAAATCTGATAATTGATGCAACGATAAGTTTTCGGCATTTGGAACGGGTGGTTCATTCGATTTCGTAATCCACGAGTTTGTTGCATAATTGCTCAATTTAATAACCGTACCAAAAGGTGGAATATCAAATAACGTTCCTAACAAAACGATTATTGTAAGAGTAAATGCAACAAAGAACTCTTTACGTAAATGAAGTTTGCTTTTAATTTTTTCAGATAAATAATTGAAAAAGACCTTTCTGTTAAAAAAAATGTGATAAGCAACAAAACCAACCCATATCAAAGAAAACAAAATATGTAATGCTTCCCACTGATTTTTACTTAGTCCGAAAAAACTCCAATCAGTCCAATTGGCAATTCTATCCGGTGGTGAAATGTAGAGAATTATTCCGGAAATTATCATAACCGAAATCGAAAAAAACATATAAATGGCAATAAACGAACGCCAATTAAATTTGTTTTGTTTCTGCATTAAAATTTAATCCCGTCTTCCGCCGAAAATTCTTAATAAAAATAAGAATAGGTTAATAAAATCAAGATAAAGAGCCAAAGCCCCAATAATTGCAATTTTGCGGTAAGTTTCACCACCGAAACTCATTGCTTGTTCGCCCATTCTTTTTATTTTTTGTGTATCGTAAGCGGTTAATCCCACAAATAAAATTACTCCGATGTAACTGATAATCCAATCCAAAGATGTGCTGTGAAGAAAAATATTAACCACCGATGCAATTACAATTCCGATTAAAGCCATAAAAAGATATTTCCCAAACGATGTTAAATCCGTTTTGGTTACGTAACCGTAAAAACTTGTAACACCGAAAGTTAATCCCGTTACAAAAAATGTTGTTGCAATTGTTCCGATTGAATAAACGATGAAAATCGACGAGAGCGTTAAGCCGTTAACAATGGAGAAAAGTATGAATAATCCGGCAGCTGTGGATGAAGCAAATCTGTTTATTCCACCAGAAATTGCAAATACAAGTCCAAGCTCGGCAAAAAGCAAAATCCACATTGTCATCGGATTGCCGTAAAGAATTTGCATCATAGTGTAACTATTTGCGGTAAATAAAGCGGTGATACCCGATAGAAATAAACCAAGCATCATCCAATTGTAAACTGTTCTTAATAAAGAATTAGTTTGTTCTTTTGTTAATACTTCGGAATATGAACCGTACATATTTTAATCCTCCTTTATTTTTTAATTTTTGCTTTAACAACAAAAGCAAGAAATTGTTCTAATTTTGATTGAACAAACATAAGATTTGTCATAAATATAACAAAGCCCCGAATTTTCGGGGCAAAATGATTTACCAATGAAGAAAAATCAGCCGGGAGGCCAAAGCATTTGTCTTCCGCCGATAAGGTGCATATGAAGATGATAAACTTCTTGCGAACCGTTGCGGCAGCAATTAAATACAAGGCGAAAACCGTCTTCGGCAATTCCTTCTTTTTTTGCAATTTCGTTAGCCGCATCGAACATTGCTGCAAGAAGTTCCGCATGCTTTTTCCCGTCAATTTCTTTTACCGTCGGAATTTCTTCTTTCGGCACAATCAAAATATGAACGGGAGCTTGCGGATTAATATCGCGAAAAGCCATCACCAAATCGTTTTCGTAAACAATATCGGCGGGAATTTCGCGAGCAATAATTTTGGAGAAAATCGTATCACCCATTTTAATCTCCTTTACGTTCCAAGCCGTATTTTTTTATTTTGTTGTATAAATGACTTCGTTGTATTCCCAACGCTTCTGCGGTTTTACTGATATTCCAATTATTTTGTTTCAAATGTTTTTCCAAAAATATTTTTTCGGTTCGTTCTTTAAATTCGGCAAAAGAGTTAGTAAAGTCAAAAATATTTTCATCTTTTTGATATTCAATCGGCAAATAAGGTTCGATGTTTTTTGCGGTAATTTTCTTTTCTGGAATCATTATCAAAATACGCTCAATCAAATTGCGTAATTCTCTGATATTGCCAGGGAATTTCAAATCGGTAATTTTACGCAAAGCATCATCGGTAAATTCTTTTGGCGGATAACCGTACTTTTCGCTTAATACGGAATTGAAATGTTCAACCAAAAGCGGAATATCTTCCTTGCGTTCGCGTAACGGCGGAATGTTAATGGGAATAACATTTAAGCGGTGAAACAAATCTTCGCGAAAATTTCCTTTCTCAATTTCTTCACGCAAGTTTTTATTTGTTGCGGCAATTATTCTTACATCGACCGTTATTGATTTTTCATCGCCCACGCGTTGAATTTTGCCTTCTTCAATTGCACGTAAAACCTTTGCCTGTGCGTTCAAACTCATATCGCCGATTTCGTCGAGAAAGAGTGTTCCTTTATCCGCTTGCTCGAATTTTCCTTCCCTATCTTTTATCGCATTTGTAAACGCACCTTTTACGTGTCCGAAAAGTTCGGATTCAATTAATTCTTCAGGAATAGCAGCGCAATTGATTTCAACAAACAGTGCGTCCTTTCTTTTACTTTTGTTGTGAATTGCACGTGCTACAACTTCCTTGCCCGTTCCGTTTTCGCCGGTAATTAACACACGCGAATCGGTCGGAGCAACTCTTTCTACAATTTGCAAAATTCGTTGTATCGCTTCACTTTTGCCGATTAGTTGAAACTCGCCTTCAATATTTTTTTTGAGCTTTTTATTTTCTTGAAGAATTTCGTTATGCTTAACTGCGTTGCGAACCGTAACCAAAAGTTTATCTCTATCGATTGGTTTTTCGAGGAAATCGAACGCACCGAGTTTAGTTGCTTTAACCGCGTTTTCAAGGCTTCCGTAAGCCGAAATAACAACCACGGGCGTCTCAACGTTATTTTCTTTCATCCAATTCAAAAACTCAAAGCCGTTCATTCCGGGCATTTGAATATCGAGTAGCAAAGCGTGGTAATCGTTAAATTTTAATTTTTCGATTGCATCTTCCGCCGAGGTTACGTAATCGGTATGATAATTTTTATAATCGAGAATCATTTTAATGCTTTCGCAAATTTCGATTTCGTCGTCTATTACGAGAATTGATTTCATGGTAGTTCCATAAATTTTAACGAATATAATACAAATATATCGGAAGGAAAATATTTTTTCCCGCTTTTTAATAAAATGCCGAAAAGTTTTCCGTAGCGGTTTACTTCCAAATCCCGTTTATCGAAAGCACCGTTTACCTTAAAATTGTATTCGAACGCTTCAACAAACAAACCGAGAAATTCCTGAATATTGGAAAAATTTAAATTGTAAGAAACAAAAGCATTGCCGAAAAAATGGGAAAGTTTATCGGTATCCGAGCGTTTGTTCATTGGTGAATCCGGCAAAAAATTAGAAGGAAGCGATTCGTTTCTTTTTACGAACAAAAGTGAATCCACTGTCGGAAGTTGAAGATTTAATCCGTTTATGATTTCGATTTTATCGAAAGGGAGCAACGCAAACGTAAGCGAGAGAAGGGTTTCGGAAACATCTTCATCAAAATATTTAAGAGCAAAAGCGTAGAGCGAATCAATCGCCGCAAGTTCGCCTTCGGTAATCCGTATTCTGTAAAATTGTGATGAGGTTAAATAATTATCAATTACGTAAACCGATTTGTTGAAATGTTCGCTTTGCGCAAAATTTGTAGAAGCAAACAAAAACAATAAGATTAATTGGATTACGATTTTATTAAATTTAAACATTGAATTTTCAGTTAAATGAATTTTTAAATTTAATAAGAATTAACGAATAATGATGAAAGTTGCACTTGTTCAATTTTCGCCCGAATGGGAAGCACCGGAAAGGAATGTCGAAAAATTACGGGAAATGCTAAACGCAACAAATCCGAAAGGTGTTGATTTATTGGTATTACCCGAACTTACGCTTACCGGCTTTACTATGAACAGTAAAAAATTTGCAGAAGAGATAGACGGAATTTCTTTTCGTTTTTTTATTGAAATTGCTCGCAAATACAAATGCAATGTTTTCGGAGGTTTGATAGAAAAGGACGAAAATAAAATTTTCAATTCGTTAATTCATTTTTCGCCTGAGGGATTAATCATGGCAAGATACAGAAAAATTCATCCTTTTACTTTTGCTAAAGAGGATAAGTTTTTTGATTCGGGTGATGAGCCGGTTATTAGTTTTATCGGAAAAAACAAAACAAAAATCGGCTTAACAATTTGCTACGATTTGCGTTTCCCCGAGCTTTACAGAATTTACGCATTGCAAGGTGCTGAAATCATTGTAAATATTGCCAATTGGCCAGAGCAACGAATTAAACATTGGGATTTATTACTTAAAGCCAATGCGGTTTTTTCGCAATCCGTTGTAATTGGTGTAAATAGAGTAGGTAGCGATCCTTACAATAATTATCCCGGAATGAGTATGGTTGTTTCGCCAAAAGGTGAAGTGGTTAACGAAATTTCGAACGAAGAAAAAATTATTTTCGCTGAATTTGAAACCGAAGACGTAACACGCATTCGAAAAGAATTACCTTTTTTGAAAGATACTAAATTGATTGAGTTGAATTAAATTGCGGCTTTTTGATTTATGAAAATAGGAATGATTTTAGATAATGAATTTACCGGCGATTTACGAGTAGAAAATGAAATTATTTCTCTTCAAAATGCTGGTCATCAAGTCTATTTGCTTTGCTTAAATTTTGGGAATCAAAAACCTTATGAGATTTTTAACGGTGCAAAAGTTTTTAGAATTCCAATTAAAGAAAAAATAAAAAAGAAACTTGCCGGATTAAACAATACGTTTTTTAATTTTTACCCTATTTTTTGGTCAAAACACATTGTCGATTTCGCGAAGTCCAATAAAATTAATGCTTTGCACGTACACGATTTATGGATGTTAAATTCAGGATTACGTGCAAACAAAAAATTGAATTTACCTTTGGTAGCAGATTTACACGAAAATTTTGTTGAGGCATTAAACCAATACAAGTACGCAAATATTTTCCCTAACAAACTTTTGATTTCTAAAAAACGTTGGTCAACAAGTGAAAAAGAATGGTGCCAAAAGGCAGATGCACTGATAACAGTAATTGACGAAGCCGTAGAAAGATATTCAGGACTTGGGATTGAACGAGAAAAGATTTATGTTGTGCCTAATTACATTAATCTTAAAACATTTGAAAAATATTCAATAGAGCAAACAATTATTGATAAATACTCAAAATATTTTACC
Organism: uncultured Melioribacter sp.; assembly: GCA_964477915.1. Taxonomy (GTDB): domain Bacteria; phylum Bacteroidota; class Ignavibacteria; order Ignavibacteriales; family Melioribacteraceae; genus WGAL01. Next base: position 5,914 of record CAYZGB010000096.1, read on the forward strand.
GTAGTTTACACTGGTGGATTTGATACTCACCGCGGTTTGGAAACTTTAATTGATGCTACCAAAATTTTGGTTAATAGAATTGACAATCTTAAAGTTGTTTTGGTTGGCAGCGGAAGTAATTTTAACTCGTTGAAACAACAAGCAAATAAACTGGCTCTTACGGAAATTATTGATTTCGAAGGCTGGCAAAATGCTGCGCTTTTGCCTTCGTACATCAAAGCAGCGGATGTTGGTGTAATTCCACATTTGAAAACAAAACATACCGATAATACAATTCCGCATAAGCTTTTTCATTATATGTATTTTTCTAAACCGGTTGTAGCCTCGAATTGTAATCCGTTGATAAGAATATTAAATAAAGAACAAGCCGGTATTATTTTTAACTCTGGGGATGCGGCAGATTTAGCTAACAAAATTTTGTCAATTTACAAAGATAAAAATCTCGCAAAAATCTACGGCGAAAACGGGAGTAAAGCGGTTTTAAGCAAATATAATTGGGAAAAAGCCTCGCAAAAATTAATTGAACTTTACGACAAACTGGAAAAAGAACTTAATGGATAGCAGAACTTATTACGAAAAATTCGATTGGGAAAAGGCAAATCTTTCGAATAAAATTTCAGATAAAATCGATAAAATTATTGCAACTATTCCTTCTGATGTTAAATCAATTCTCGATGTCGGTTGTGGGGACGGAACTATAACAAATTCACTCTACAAAAAATTTTTTGCTGTTGGTCTCGATAGAAGCGTAAACGCACTGAAATTCGTTCAAGCAAATAAAGTTTCTGCTTCTGCTGCTTATCTTCCGTTCCCTGATAATTCATTCGATATGATTTTCAGTAGCGAAATGCTCGAACATCTTCCCGATGAAATTTTTTATTCGGCTATTTCTGAAATGAAAAGAGTTGCAAGGAAATATTTGTTTTTAACTTTTCCAAACGATGAGAACATTGAAAAACAAGTTACCAAATGCCCGAAATGCGGATATGTTTTTAATAAATCTTATCATTTGAGAACACTCAATATTGATATTGCAAAAAAATTATTCCCCGAATTTCGTCTTGTAACTAAATTTGAATATGGATTAAAAGTCCGAGATTACAATCGATTGCTTTCTAAAATAAAGCACAAATTTACACCGGCAGAATCTTGGATACCACCATTTTGGACAACAAAAACCGGTAGAAAAACAATGTGTCCGAAATGCGAATACGAATTTGAAATTCCGTACAAATTTAATCTACTTGCTTATAGTCTGGATTTGCTGAATATTGCGATTTCGTCAAAAAGGCATTATCAAATTTGCATTTTATTAGAGAGAAATAAGTAGTGTTTTCACAGCTCAAACATACATTTAAGCAAACGGCTATTTACAGTCTTGGCAATATTTCAACAAAGTTAATCGGATTTATTCTTCTTCCTATTTACACAAACCCAAAGTATTTAAGCGTTTCGGATTACGGAATTTGGGCAACTCTCGAAGTTACAAGCCAAATAATGATTGGCGTAATTGCACTAAACTTGCCGATTGCAATGTTGCGTTGGGCTTCGGGCGAAAAAAACGAACGGAAATTTAAATCGATTGTTTTTACAACTATTTTCGGATTGGCTTTAATTACATTCGTTTCGCTTTTGTTTTTATTGCCTAATTCCGCTTTTGCTTCGCGTTTGATTTTCGGAAGCGAAAAGTTTTCGGAATATTTTTCTTTGTTATTTATTTACGTAGCGGTAGGAATTTACAACGGCGTTCCGCTTAATATTTTAAGGCTTAAAGAAAAATCGGTATTTTACGTTATTACAACGTCGCTTAAATTTGCTCTTATTTTATCGTTAAATATTTTCTTTGTTGTATATCGGCACGAAGGTGTTGAGGGAATAATTAAGGGACAATTGCTCGGTGAATTTTTCTTAAGCCTCGCTACATTAAAAATTGTTCTTTCTTCAATCGCAATAAAAATTGATTACAAAGCACTTAAAGAAATGCTAAAATACGGGACGCCGTTAGTGCTTTCTACAATTTCTTCTTTTATCCTTTCGTTTGGCGATAGATATATTCTGCTTCACTTTCTCGACGAAGCAAAGGTCGGGATTTATTCGCTTGGTTACAAAATTGCCAGTGTAATCAATATGCTGATTTTACAATCCTTCCAGCTCGGCTTTTTACCGATTGCCTACAAAAAACTTGACGATGACGATGCCGGCGAATTTTTAAGCAAAGTCCTTACATATTACACAATAGTTTTAACTTTTATGGCGTTGGCAATTTCCTCGTTCGGTTTCGAAATTGTAAAAACATTTGCACGAACAAGTGCATTTTATCCCGCAATACTCGTCATTCCGTTGATTTCATTGGCTTTTGTTTTCAAAGGTGTGCAATACAATTTTGCTTTAAGTTTTCATTACGCTAAAAAAACAATTTACAATGCTCTGGTGGTTGTAATTACCGCCGTTATTAGTTTAACATTGAATTTTATTTTAATTCCACAAATCGGTATTTACGGTTC
>CAYZGB010000097.1:0-8259 GCA_964477915.1 uncultured Melioribacter sp.
TTTTTTTCTCAAACCGAAACTCACCATTGGCAAGTAATCTCAAACAAATATGAATTAAATTCTAAAACAAAAACAGTTGCAAAACAAACTACCGGATTTGTTTCTTTTCTTCGAAATTCTTACCAATTCTTAATTTCCGATTATGATGGAAACAATTGCCCGTTTTATCCTTCGTGTTCTAAATTCTTTGTAGAAGCGGTTCAAAAAACAAATTTGTTTGAAGGATTTTTAATGTTTGCCGATAGATTTACACGGGATTTGAATTACTTCAACAGAGGAAATTACGAAGTGAAAAAATTCGGGAAACTTTACGATCCGCCGGATAAATATATTTTATGGTAATTTCGGAAAAGCAAAGGCTAACGAAATTCTTTAATTATTTTTTTGAGAAGCCATTAAATTGTCAAGCAATTTTTTCGTCTCATCAATGTTTATTGCAGTACCAATCGAAGCATTTTTTCCGTTCCAAACAATTTTACCAGCAGTAAAACTTATCCAACATTCTGTCCCATCTTTGCGAACAATTTTGAACTCATAATTGTTCGGAATTTTCTCACCCTTTTGCCTTGCCAAACCTCTTTGTTTTATCAAATCTTTGAAATCGGGATGAACAACATCCCAAAAATTCATATTAAGCAATTCCTCTTCTGAATATCCGGTAAGTGTTTGAGTTGCATTATTTACAAAAACAAATTTTGTCCCGGAATAAACAAACACGGCGGTTGTTGTTGTGTTAACAAGTGTTTCAAATTGCTCTTTGTTTTCTCTTAATTCATTTTCAAGTACAATTTGTTGCGTAATGTCAATTGCCGTACCAACAATAATTTTGGAACCATTACTTTCTACAACATTTGCCGAATAATCAAGCCAAACAGTTTGTCCGTCTTTTGTTAAAATAGGAAATCTAAATCGTGAAGGAACCTTTTCGCCTCGTAAACGTGCTTGTCCGTATTCACGGATAAGTTCTCTATAATCGGGACGAACTAAATCCCAATAATTTTTCTTCAACATTTCTTCTTTTGTATATCCGCTTAATTTTAATGCAAATGGATTTACATATGCTGGTTTATTATCCGAGAAAACATATATTACAATTTGAGCAGCTTCTGCAAGTGCTTTAAATTCTATTTCGGTTTGTTTCCGCATATTAATTTCTTTTTGCAATTGCTCTATTACTTTTAGATTTTTGAAAGCAAGCGCAAATTGATTTACAAATGAATCAAATTCCTTAATATCTTCTTTTTTTAAATTATTTGATAAAAAGATAAACAAACCAATAAATTCATCATCAATAAAAATAGGGGTAGTAATACTTTTATTAGCGTTGAGAAGTTTAAGTATCTTATTAGAAAATTCCGATAAATTTTTAGGTAATATATCGTCAACCACTTCGGTTAAACTTTGACGAAATACACTCTGGTGACTATTAATATGATGATACTTGTCCATTTTTTCAATGCTAATTTCAACCTTCATTATATCAGGTGGCAAAAATTTTTCTAACAGTTCAAATTTTTTAGAGTCGAATTTTTTATCTACAACCACAAGATTTTCTTTCTGTTCATCAGTTAGCATTAAGACTGTGGATATACCGAATTGGGATAAAATATCCGAAACAATTTCAAAAATTTCTTTTCGTGTCGATGCTTTTAATAATTGCGAGCCGGCTTTATCCAACGCATTCAAAATTCTATCTTTTCGTAATTCTTCGGTAATATCTCGCCCAATAACCATAACTGCTGGGTTCTTCAAATAATTAAAAACATTTGCCGAAACTTCCATATCAATTGTATTCTTTTTTACGGTTAACAATTTCTCCCGTATTGTTTCAACATTTTCTTTTTTATCTATTAAACGCAGCAATCTTTCTTGAATAATTAAAAAATAATCGGGATGAATAAATTGAGAAATTTCTTTCCCAATCATATCTTCTTTGGACGTTGCCTCGAATGTTTGTAAAGCCGTATTATTCGCATAAATTATTTTACCGTCCATATGAATAATAATTGTGTAAGGTATTCCATCAAAAATATGAAAAAGATTATCTATAAATTCTTTGCTGGTAAATCGAACTTCATCTAATATTTTCTCTTCTTTAATTTCACTTTTATAAATTGATGAAATTAGGTTGGAGCGTTCCTCCAAAATAGTTTTTAATCGTTCCAAAAATTTTTTATAATGGGATTTAAGTTCAGTAACTGGTGAGGAGTTCAATACATCAATCGGTTCCGATTTTTCTTTAGAAAATTTTAAGAGAGATTCCCAAAATATTTCAAACGGAAGATTTTTATTTAAAATTGTTTTTGCCCCGATAGTTTTTGCAAACTCAACATCTTCTTCTTCGAAAAATGCGTAAGTGTAAAAGATAAATGGTATTTTGTTATATTTATTTGAAAAATTCCAGATCTTACAAAATTCAAAACCATTAATTACAGGCAAGATAATTTCGCTTATTACAACATCAGGTTGCAATCTATCTGCAATTTCTAAAGCATCCTTAACATTATTAGCAATTGAAACAAATACATCCCTCGATTCAAATTTTTGCTTAAAATACTTTAGAGAATAATTATCGTTATCAACTAATAAAATATTCATACAAACCTACAGATTTATTAAAAAGATAACTTCATCTAATAATCTAATAATGTTTTAATATAAAGAAATAAAATTGTAATACAAAGAACTATTTTGGATAACAATCTTTAATCCGTTATTTTAAAAAAATCAAAAATCGCAAAAAAATTCTAACATTATTATTAGAATGCTTTGAATAACCAAATCCTTCCGTCATGCTGTCCCGACGCGTCGGGAGTTTCAGCATCTCTTTACATTGTTTACATTTGCTTCAATGAGATCCCGAATCTCCCGACAACAAGTCGGGACGGGATGACATTGTCCGGTTATTTAAAGCCTTCTATTAATGAACAAACCCTCAGTACAAATAATAATTTTTCCTGATTAAGTTAAATTCCTTTCTATCAAGTAACATTTTGGAAATTAGTTCGCTCTCCTCGATTTCCCCTTTTAAGTATTTTTCCGCATTTCTATTCCCGTAAAGTTTTGCAAGCCAATTATAGTTGAAGGAAATTTTATCGGGATAAAGATTCTTCAATATTTTCAGTAGTTTGATGCCGAATAAAACCGAATTAAAATTTTTGTTTTTAACCGCTATTTTTATTCCGTAACATTTTTTGCCGTAAAGCTTGGGATAATATTCCCCTTTATTTTTGGGAGTAAAACTTACCTTCTCAAATATCAATTCCTTTGCAAATTCTTCTTTAAGTTGTTTTAGTAAAGAATCCGCATTAATAAAAGGCGAGCCGAATTGCTCAAAAGGAAATTTTGTCCCACGCCCTTCGGAAATGTTTGTCGCTTCCAAGAAACACAATCCGGGATAAAGCAGTGCTGCACTATGCGTTCGTAAATTCGGTGAAGGTGGTAGCCATTTTAAGTCTCCGTCTAAAAAATAATTACGGTTCCTTTTGTAGTTTTTCATTTTTACAACTTCGAGCAAAACTTTTTTGCCGGTTTCTTTTTCGATTCTATCTTTAAATAACAAAGCAAGCTCGCCGATTGTAAGTCCGTAAACAACGGGGATATTTTCAATTCCCACAAAAGAACGGAATTCATCGTTCAAAATTTCGCCTTCTATTTTATCGCCTTGCGGATTTGGTCTATCCAACACGTAAATGGGAATTCCGCTACCGGCAATGCTTTTCATCAATAATTTAAGGGACGAAATGTAAGTAAAAAACCGAACGCCAACATCTTGAATATCGTAAACAATTGCATCGACATTTCTTAAATCGTTTTTACTCGGCGTTTTCTTTTTACCGTAAAGCGAAATAACCGGAACGCCTTTGTAATTAGTGTTCTCAACGTTTTCACCGGCTTCCGCATTTAATTTTAAGCCGTGTTCGAAAGTGAAAATTTTTACAATGTTTGCTTTTAAGGAAAGAAGCGAATCAATTAAAAAAGTTCCATTTGAAGTTACGGACGCTTTGTTTACAACAAGTGCAAGGCTTTTGTTTTTTAGTGTGGTAAATTCGTTTGCAAGAAAATTTTCGTTGCCTAAAACCAAGTTTTGGCAATGGTAAAAATTAGATAAAAAAAACAGAATTAAAAGAAATATTCTGCTTTGAAGTTTCATTTTAGGAAATCGTTAATATGCGGTTTTGCTAATTGCCAAGCAGCGAGCGTCATTCCATCCTTGATTTTATTGGACGAAATCATTCGCTCAAATTCATCGATAGTAATTTCAAGTAGTTCAAACTCTTCCGTATCATCAGCGGGGAGAGAATTTGGGAATAAATCTTTTGCAAGGAAAACGTAACTTATTTCATCACTTACACCGGAATATGGGATAAATTCGCCGACAAATAAAAAAAGACTCGCGTCGTAGCCGGTTTCTTCTCGTAGTTCCTTCCGTGCGTTTTCTTCGGGAGAAAATCCTTCTTCCAAAACTCCGCAAGGAAATTCGAGTACTTCCTCGTCAATCAAATATCGGTATTGATTAACCAAAAGAATTTTACCATCGGAAAGAAAGGGAATAATCAACGTGGAACCGTTCGTGTGAACATAATGATATTCGCCGGTTGTTTTACCCGGAATTTCAAACTTATCTAATTTGTATTTCCAGTGATTATTCCCGTAAAGAATTTCTTCCGATATTTTACGCCAACGTGTAAGCAATTTTACCCTTGATTTTCAAGGAGTTCCTTACGCGAGAAAAAGTGTGCAATTTCTTTTGCCGCGTTTTCGTCGGAATCGGAACCGTGTATAATATTGCGTTCAATACTTTCGGCATAAAGTTTACGAATTGTTCCTTCTTCCGCATTTTCCGGATTTGTAGCACCGATAAGTTTACGGAAATCTTCAACGGCATTTTCTTTTTCGAGTGCAATCGGAACGCAAGGACCGGAAGTCATATACGCAATTAAATCCTTGAAGAAAGGTTTATCTTTGTGAACTTCGTAAAAACCACCGGCGGAAGCTTCGGTTAGGTGTGTCATTTTCATTGCAATAATTTTAAAACCCGCTTCGGTAATTTTTGTAATTACTTGTCCGATTAAATTTTTTTCAACGCAATCCGGTTTAAGAATTGCAAGTGTTCTGTTTCCCATTTTTTCTATCCTTTATTTTAGTTGATAATTTGTCAAAACATATAAAAATAGGTTGTCTCGATTTCTCGGGACAACCTTAAAAATCAAATCGAATTTAGATTTATTTTTTCTTCGAAGTTTTCTTTGTGGATTTTTTAGCAGTGGATTTTGTTTTCAACAATCCTTTTTTCTCCAAAGCCTTTTTCATTGTAATACCAATTTCAGCAGGGCTTTCGGCAACGTGAATACCGGCTTTTTTCATTGCTGCAATTTTAGCATCCGCAGTTCCTTTACCGCCCGAAATAATTGCACCGGCGTGACCCATTCTGCGTCCGGGAGGTGCGGTGCGTCCGGCAATAAATCCAACTACCGGTTTTTTAACGTGCTTTTTAATGTAAGCTGCAGCTTCTTCTTCAGCCGTTCCACCAATTTCGCCAATCATAATAATTCCATCGGTGTTCGGGTCTTCGTTGAAAAGTTTAATCATATCGATAAATTGTGAACCGATTACAGGATCGCCACCGATACCAACGCAAGTCGATTGTCCGATTTTCAAATCGGTTAACTGTTTTACTGCTTCGTAAGTTAATGTTCCGGAACGTGAAATTACGCCGACGCGTCCTTTTCTGTGGATAAATCCGGGCATAATTCCGATTTTTGCTTTTCCGGGAGAAATAATTCCGGGGCAGTTTGGACCAATCAAACGAACATCGTCCAATGTTTTAAGGTGATTGTAAACTTTTACCATATCTTTAGCCGGAATTCCTTCGGTAATACAAACGATTAGTTTAATACCGGCGTCGGCTGCTTCTAAAATTGCATCCGGTGCGAATGCAGGTGGAACAAAAATAGCGGAGGCTTCTGCTCCGGTTTCTTTTACTGCTTCGGCAACTGTGTTAAAAATCGGAATGGTATCCTGAAATTTTTGTCCGCCTTTTCCGGGAGTTACACCGGCAACTACCTTTGTGCCGTATTCAAGCATTTGCATTGTGTGGAAAGAACCCTCGCTTCCTGTAATGCCTTGCACAACGACTTTCGTCTTTTTGTCTAAAAGAATACTCATAATTCTTACCTTTTTCTTGTCTCGTGAAAAATTAAAATTTACAATTAGAAAAATTAAGTAATTCCTATTAAAAAATCTCGAAAATTAAAGGTGGAAACAAATAATTTTTGCATTAGTGTTCGATAAAATGTAATTAAAGTTATTAGTACTTTGTGCTTGGTCATTTTAAGCTTAAGCCAAGATGTCTCGGTCAGCCCGCGTTACGTGGCAAACTGTTGAGCGTTCAGTTCGCCGGGTAATTTTGTTATAGCGAGTAACAATAAGACGAGAAACTTTTCAATTAGAAATTACAAATTCAAAATAGTCATTGTGAGACTCCACTTGTGGAAGCGAAGCAATCTGCGGTATAATTAGCAATGGTTTATTCTTCAAGGGATTGCCCCGCCTTTCTTTATTCGTCGAGATCTCCGCTACGCCTCGATTTCGTAATTTCGCTGAATGAAGAAAGCTTTCTCCTCACTACCGACACGTCGTCGGGATAGTCTCGTCGAAAAAACAATTTTTTCTCAACGTTAACCTGACCTCAACCTTAATATGGATTTTATTTTTCGTAAATTTTGTTTCCTAATTTTTTAATTAAACCAAACGACAAGTTTATTATGATTAAACGCACATTAATAATTTTGATTTTTGTTTCGACGTTATTTTTCTCACAAGCTAAAATTAATTTTGTTTGGATAAATTCTCCACAAATTGAAAATATCACCGAATTTTCCAATAAGTTAAACGAGATTGAAAATACCGGAAAAGATTTTGTAATAATTTCTGGAAAAATTTTCGGCAAGCAAAAACAATATAAAAACTTAAAAAAAGCAATCGATGATTTACAAATCCCAGTAAAAATTTTGCCTTCTGTGAATGATATTTCCGAACCTCAAAACTTTCTTAATTACGTAGAGAATTTCGACGGAATTAATTTTCTACTGAAGAAAAATCGTTTCCTTTTTATTGGAATTAAATCGGAAAATTTATTTGATAATAATTTCGCCTTTTTCAAAAAAGAAGATTTGGCTTGGTTAAAAGATGAACTTTCTTCATTGCCTAATGATTCATTGCAAGTAATATTATTTACGGATAACGAACCCTCGCAGATATTGAATTTTACGGACTTGCAAAATCTGCTACAAAAAAATTTTTTCGAGACAATTTTTCTAAACCAAAAGCCAAATGAAATTTCAAAAAAATATTACTTCGTTTTTCCTTATCAAAATCAAAAAATTGCAAATGTCCAGATTAGCCGTGATTCATTAATTGTTTCGTTTAATAACGTAGAAATATTTCACCAAAGATTTGTTCACAAACATTCTGATAGTACTGAAAAATCAGCGTTAAATATATTTACTCTTGATAAAAGCAAACTAAAACCGGTTTGGAATTTTTCAATTCCGGCATCGGTTTTTAATAGTGCAATTTCATACAAAAAACGATTTTACATTGCCGATAATACTGGAATTTTAACATGCATTGATAAAGACGGAACAACTTTTTGGGATTACGATTTGTTTGGCGATGTTGTTTCGTCGCCCGTTGCAAAAGATAATTTTATTGTTGCTTCAACATTACAAGGCGATATTACTACGTTAAACGCATTAAGTGGCGAAAGCCTACAAACTATTGGCTTTGACGCGCCGGTAGTTTCAAATCTAATAATTACCGAATATCCGTGGCAAATTAATACAATGTCGCCAAAAAAAACTAATTCGAAAGCGGCTGTTGTTTTTGCTACAAACGATGGAACAATTCACTGCCTTGATGTTGAAACACTTGAAAATATTTGGGATGCGAAAATCGAAACTACTTATGACAAATGCAAATTATTCAACGTAAACAACCAGATCGTTTTTGTTACCGAAAATTCAATTGTTGCGTTGGATAAAAAAAACGGTGCGGTAATTTGGCAAAGGAAATTTGATGAAAAGATTTCGACCAATATTACTTATGGCAAAAACGATTTGTTTTGCTGGACAAACAATTCGTTAATTTCTTTCGATATTAAATTGGGAACAAAAAATTGGGAAGTTTTAAAATATAAGCCACGAAAAGTTTTTTTAAGTAAAAACCGTAAGACACTTTATATTATTGACGAAAAAG
>CAYZGB010000098.1:0-8203 GCA_964477915.1 uncultured Melioribacter sp.
GGGGACGCAGATTTTTATGATTGATTATGATTCACTATGATTAATAGAACACGGAACACACGGATTTAGACGAATTTTCACGGATTATTATCATTGATCAGCCGACAGCCCCGATTCTCGGGGTAAACTGTCAATATCCAGTTGACAATTAATAACTTCAAATTCCAAATTGTCATTTCGAACCCCGATTCCGACACGTCGGAAGAGGGGGGTGAGAAATCTTTAATAACGAGAAAAGATTTCTCTCCCGACGCGTCGGGCTCGCCTGCGTCGAAATGACAGCAAAGTCCCGTAGGGACGAAACCTTTGTAGTAAAAAAACGAAAAAGTAAAACCGAAGCTCCGTAAGAGCGACACAAAAAGATTAGCAAAACGAAACAAAGTTTCGTGTGTTAGTTCCTAATGAAATACAATTTCAATCTGAGGAACAAAATAAAAACTAAAACAATCGAAGTAATAAACACTGCGAAAAACGGGACAATGTAAGGATGAAGCGTGTAAAACGTTTTATTTTTCAATAGTTTAACGTTGCCGGTTAGTTCTGTTCTTACAAACAAATCCGTTTGCGAAAGTATTTTTCCGTTTGGCGAGATAATACAACTAATTCCGCCGTTTGCCGCACGCACAACGTATCTCCGGTTTTCCACAGCACGCAAAATTGCAATCGATTCGTGCTGGTAAGGTCCACTCGATTTTCCGTACCAACTATCATTTGTAACAATAAATAATGCCTCTGCTCCTTTATTAACAAATTTTGAAATGTACTCAGGATAAATTGATTCAATACAAACAGCAGCACCTAATTTTATTTTACGATTTTTGATTTCAGTTGTTAATGTTTTTGCTCCTTCACCTACATTCCAACTCGAAATTCCAACTTCCCATTGTAGCAATTTCCCTAAAAAAGGAAGGTACTCGACGTAAGGAACTTTTTCGCCGAACGGAACAAGTAATGTTTTGTGATATTTTTGAATTTCGCGCTTTCCGGGATTAAATAAATAAACGGAGTTGTAAATTGTGTATTTTCTTTTGCTGTTTCTAAACTGTTTAGCGTCTTTGGGTGCGTATGAGTTGTAAATATTTAAATCCGGCATTCCGGTTAAAATCGGGACTTTATTTGTATCGCAAAATTTGTAGAAGCGGTTTAATTCACGTGAATAAGAAAACGACGTCAAATAAACGGGTAAAGCGGTTTCGGGAAACACAAGCAATTCAGCACCTTCCTTAATTGCTTTTTCCGAAAGATTAAAATAAACATCGATTTGCTCGTCAAGATTTTCCGCATCCCATTTTTTCCAAGGATTGAAATTCGGTTGAATAATTCCTACTCTAATACTTTCACCTTTGAAATTTTCTGCATTGACCGAAAGCCCGTAAATTAAAGGGAAGACAAAAAGAGCTAAAGCAATACCACTAAATTTAAGGGATTTTACGAGATCTTTATGTCGCGAATATTGCTTAATAGCAAAAAAGAGAAAAAGATTTACATAAATGATAATTATGCTTATGCCGTAAACCCCAATAAATTCAGATATTTGAATAAACGATGTAAAATGTGCTTGTGAATTTCCAAGTGTAAGCCAAGGAAAACGAAACTCTGTTACGCTGTAAATATATTCGTAAAATACCCAGAAAAAAGGAAGTAAATAAAAAGCAATTTTGGGATTAACATATTTTTTAGCTAAATAAAAAAGTGTAGCTGGAATGAGAAAAAGTAAAGGATTAAAAAATAAAAGTACAATTCCCGAAATTTTCAAAAACGGGTCGGCTTCTTTTGTCCAACTTCCCACCCAATAAAGAGTAATCAAATTAAAGAAAAATGCAAAAAGATAGACAGTTTTGTTTACGCCGGATAATGTATTTTTCTTTTCAATTACAAAAAAAAGCGGAACTAACGAGAAGAAAGCCAAAATAAAAAACGGAAACGGCGGGAAAGAAAATCCGAGCAATAATCCGCTAATTACGGGAAAAAGAAATTCCTTAGAAAGAAATTTTTCCTTGCTGAATATCTTAATATTGATTTTCAATTGCTTTTCTTTTTTTGAAAAATTTAACGACAACAAAAAGAAGTATTACTACGATTGTAATCAAAAAAATTATTGACGAGTATGTCTTTAAGTAATAATCAATTGCTTCAACATTTTTACCGAGAAAATATCCCAACAGAAAAAGAAAGACGTTCCACAAAAAGGCACTAATAGTAGCAAACACAAATGTTTTTATTGGTTCCAATTTGTGCAAGCCGGTAAAAAAACTAATTGCCGAACGTGTTCCAGGTAAAAAACGATTAACTAATATTAAAATATATCCGTATTTATTAAACCAAACATTTACTTTGTCAAAATCTTCCTGTTTAATAAATTTTAGTTTTCCCGTTCTGATTAGTCTTTCGCCCAACTTATCACCAATCCAATAAACAAGCATAAATCCGCCCGAGCTTGCAAGGCTTGCAAGAATTAACAAACTCAAAAAATCGAATGCACCTTTGAATGCAAGTACTGATGCACCTACAACTACTATTACATCGCTTGGAGAAGGAGGGAAAATGTTCTCGGTAAAAGCAAAAAGTATTACTATTAAAAAAATATAAGTAGTACCAACAGAGGACATTAAAGTAATTACGTCATGAAGCATCGCTTCTCCGCTTTTCTAACAAAACCGTTGCAAATGCTTCAACGCCTTCTTCTTTCCCAACAAAACCAAGCCTTTCAGATGTTGTAGCTTTTACGGAAATATTTTCAATTGAAGTTTCCAAATCATCGGCAATATTTTTTCGCATTAAATCAATATACGGACGCAATTTTGGACGCTGCATTACAATTGTAACATCCAGATTGCCAATAATGTAATTTTTCGATTTAATCAATTCGTAAGTTTTCTTTAATAAAATTCGGCTATTCATATTCTCCGTTTCTTTTGCTGTATCGGGGAAATGCAAACCAATATCGCCCAATGCCAAAGCACCGAGTAAAGCATCGGCAATTGCGTGTAAAATTACATCCGCATCGGAATGCCCGAGCAAGCCTTTCTCAAAAGGAATTTTTACACCGCCAAGAATTAATTCCCGTCCCTCGCTTAATTTATGAACATCGTAACCAAAACCGATTTTAATTCCGCAGCTCAATACTGTACCTCAAAATCGTTAAACTCACCTTTGTATTCTTCCCAATTTACTTGCACGTTTTTAACATAAGCACGCTGCGGTCCGATATTAATTTTTTCAATCAAAGCTTCAACGGCGTATTTTTCGCCTTCGGCTATTGTTAAAACTTCGCCGGTAAATAAATTTTTTGTAAAACCGGTAACACCCAATGCTTTTGCGTTACGAACAACAAAATATCTGAAACCAACGCCTTGTACCACACCAACTGCAATTATTTCGGCTCTTACCTTGTTGCTCATTTTATCCTCAAAAAATTATTTAATCATTCTAATAAAATAACACATTTCAAAAATTTTATTGCGAACAATTTAAGCATACCAGAATTGAAATCATTTATTAATGGCGATTTTGTGTTGAAGATGGAAATTAAGTTGAAAGTTCAAAAAGTTCTTTTTGAATTTTTAATTTTGAATTGAAAGAAATAATCCTTCATTGCGAGCCCTCGCAACTTTTCGGGAGTGAGGGCGTGGCAATCTCCAGAGATTTCATCGTTTGTTTACTTTTTTCAGGAGATTGCCCCGACTTGCTTCGCTCGTCGGGGTTTCCGCTTCGCTTCAACTTCAAGACTACGTCGTCTTTGTAATGACAATTTGGAATTTTTTCAGGACGCTGAATGCTTATTTTTTTCAGTTCACAGTTCACTGCTCACAGTTCACTTTATTTATCCTCGCCCAATGCTTTAAGATATTTTTCCGAATGCTCGGGATTAATTTTCAGCAATTTGGAAAAAACTTTTTTATCGGGGTAATCAGCAAGGACTTCGGCAATTTCACCCGCTTTTGCATCAAAGAAAACTTTTAGCACAACTTCGCGAGTGTAGGCTAATGATTTATTGTTGTACAAATCATCAATTAATTTAACAATATTTTTTTGCCCTTTTAATTTGTATTTGGGTCCGTTGTAAATCAGATCCAATCCGTTGTAATGATAATCGAAAAAATCTTGGCGGAATTGTTGCATTTTTGCACTCATCAAATCATTAACATAAACACGACGATTGTACGGCGAGCTTGTTATTTGCCACCCTTGTTTTCCGTAAGTTGCATTTGCCCCGAGTAGAGCAATTTCAATTGCTTTCGAAAAATAATCGTTACCGCCGAACGGGTCGTACGAGTCGGCATCAACACCAATAATTACAAGTGCGTAGAAATCGAGGAAACTTGTAAGCGGATCAAAATTGTTCAAATTAAAATAGAATGTTTGATTTGGTTCATATTTAAAACTCCATTGTCCATCAACAATTCTGATCATTTGCGATTTTTTTTCGGAGTTGTAAATAAATCGGGAACTTGAAATAAATACTTGTGCGGAATAATTTACATCGTTCGAAGCGGACATAAAAATTATATTGAACATACAAGGAATTTTGTCTCCTTCCCAATCATCTTCCGTAAAACGATTTGAGTTTAAATAAACCTCAACTTGTTGTTGAAAGTCTTGTAATTTTTCCTTGTATTTAACAGGAAGTTTATCGGTATTAACGGTTACTTTGGCATCGAGTTCCTGGGCAAAAATAAATGCGGGTAAAAGGAGAAGTAGTAAAAATAATTTTTTCATTTTTTAGCCTTTTTCTTTTCAATTTAAGAAACTTGAAACTAAAATGAAAATAACATAAATCAATTAAAAAAAAGATTAAATATGTAAAAATGTGGTATTACTCAAACTTGTAATTTTTAGGAATTACAACAATTCCGGATTCAGTTACCTTAAATTTCTTCGCATCTTCAACAGGGTCAAAACCGATTTCCGCACCGGAAGGGACTTCGACGTTTTTATCAATAATTGCACGACGTATTTTTGCGTGCCTTCCAATATTACAACCATCGAAAATAATTGAATCGGTGATATAAGAATAACTATTAACTTTTACATTAAAGCCCAAAATCGAGCGTTCAACCAATCCACCCGAAATTATTGTACCATCGCACACAAGCGAGTTTAACGCACGTCCAACTCTTTCGCCTTCGTGCGAAACGGTTTTTGCCGGCGGATATTGCATTTGCTTTGTTCTAATTGGCCAATCTTGATCGTACAAATTAAAAATAGGTGCAACGCTAATTAAATCCATACTTGCAGCGTAATAACTTTCGATTGTTCCTACATCAACCCAGTAAGGCTTGTCTTTTTTATTCTCGTCAATAAAGCGATACGAACGGACATTGTAACCCTCGCGAACCATATACGGAATAATGTGTTTACCGAAATCGTCGGTTTCCAAACCTTCTTTTTCCATTGCTTCGAAAACTTCCTGCAACACTGTTGTATTGAAAATGTAAATTCCCATATTAACAAAAGCGTAGCCGGGCTTATCCGGTGCTTCCGGCGGTTTGGGAGGCTTTTCGATAAAATTAACAACGCGATAATTTTTGTCAATATTCAAAACGCCGAATCGTGTTGCTTCTTCAATCGGTGTGTAAATTGAGGCAATTGATAAATCCGCTTGTGTATCGACGTGATACTCAACCATTTTAAGGTAATCCATTTTGTAAATGTGATCGCCCGAAAGAATTAAAACGTGCTCGGCTTTGGAAGGACGAATTAAATTCATATTTTGCAAAATGGCGTTTGCTGTTCCGGTGTACCAATTGTTTCCAATCTTTTGTTGCGGCGGAACGGAAAAAACAAACTCGTTTAATTCCGCATTAAATATATCCCAGCCCGTTTGAAGATGCTCGTTTAACGATTCCGATTTGTATTGTGTTAGCACATAAATTTTCCGCAATCCGGAATTGAGTGTATTCGAAAGAGTAAAATCGATTATTCTGTATTTCCCACCGAAAGGAACGGAAGGCTTTGTTCTGTATTTTGTTAACGGACTTAACCTTTCGCCCTGCCCTCCGGCAAGTATCATTGTTACTGTGTTTCTTATTAACGAAGAACCTTTGTACGCCATTTTTTTACCTCTAAATAATCTTAAATCTTCCGTACATTTTCGGGAAGTATATTTGTTAAGTTATTGAAAATCCTATTAATGAGCAATTTTTAACAAGCGTTTTTTTTACTTATTTTTGAAATTCAATTTTTACGGAGAAAAAATGAAATTTCAACGAAGAACACACACTTGTGGCGAACTTAATGCAGCATACGAAAATCAATCCGTTGTGCTTAACGGATGGGTAAATTCACGCAGGGATTTGGGCGGACTTATTTTTATTACGGTTCGCGATAGATACGGAATTACGCAAGTTGTTTTTGAACCGGATGTAAACAAAGAACTTTACGAAACCGCAAAAAAATTACGTAGCGAATACGTAATTGCCGTAGAAGGCAAAGTTAGGAAACGTCCCGATGATATGATTAATCCCGCAATGAAAACCGGTGAAATTGAAGTGGTTGCGGAAAATCTAATAATATTAAACGAAGCGGAAACACCGCCATTTGTAATTTCGGATAAAATTGACGTAAGCGAAGAATTACGCTTGAAATACAGATATTTGGATTTGCGACGTAGCGAAATGCAGAAAGCCCTATTATTACGGCACAAAATGTATCAATTGGTTCGCAAGTATTTTGATGAACAAGGTTTCGTTGAAGTCGAGACTCCGGTTCTAATGAAAAGCACTCCGGAAGGTGCAAGGGATTATCTTGTGCCGAGTAGAATTCACAAAGGTAAATTTTACGCACTTCCGCAATCGCCTCAAACTTACAAGCAATTACTTATGGTTGCGGGATTCGATAAATATTTCCAAATTACAAAATGTTTCCGCGACGAAGATTTACGTGCCGACCGCCAGCCCGAGTTTACTCAAATAGATGTTGAAATGTCTTTTGTTGACACGGAAGATGTTTTTGAAGTTGTGGAAAAATTAATGCAACAATTATTTAAGGAAATTAAAAATTACGAAATTCAAATTCCCATTCCTCGTTTAAGTTACGACGAAGCAATGAATAAATACGGAAGCGATAAACCGGACTTGCGTTTCGGTATGGAAATTATTCACTTAAACGAGATTGTAAAAAATTCCGAATTCAAAGTTTTCTCGCAATCGGCAGACGAAAACGGAATTGTAGGTGCTTTGGTTGCAAAAAACTCGGCATCAATTTTTTCACGCAGTAAAATCGATAACTTAACCAAATACGTAAAAGAATTGGGTGCGGGCGGATTGGTATGGATGAAAGTCAATGAAAACGGGCTTCAATCGCCTATTGCAAAATTTTTAAGTGAAGAAGAACTCAACGGAATTTTATCCGAAACATCCGCCGAAAAAGATGATGTTATTTTTATTATTTCCGGCAACAAAAACAAAATGCTTCCTGTTCTCGGAGCATTGCGTTTACAACTTGCAAAAACATTGGATTTAATAAAACCCGATGCAAAACCTTCTCTGCTTTGGGTAACCGATTTTCCACTTTTGGAATGGGATGACAAAACACAACGCTATTACGCAATGCATCATCCGTTTACTTCGCCGCGGACAGAAGATATTGAATTACTTGACAAAGAACTGGAAAAAGTAAAAGCACGTGCTTACGATTTGGTTTTAAACGGAAATGAAATTGCCGGCGGAAGTATCAGAATTCACAATCGCGATGTGCAGGAAAAAATGTTCCGTGCTCTCGGAATTTCGGAAGAAGAAGCGGAAGAAAAATTCGGATTTCTACTGAACGCCTTCAAATACGGGGCTCCGCCACACGGTGGAATTGCCTTCGGTTTCGATAGACTTGTAATGCTTTTTGCCGAACGCGATTCAATCCGCGATGTTATTGCGTTTCCTAAAACTACAAGTGCTCTTTCGTTAATGGATAATTCACCATCGGAAGTTAGTGAAGAACAACTAAAAGAACTTCACATTCAAATACGTAACGATTAATTGACGGAGTTTACGTGCGTATCTCCGACGAACAAATAGATGAAATTCGTGAGCGTGCCGATATAGTTGATTTTATTAACGTTTACGTTCCGCTAAAAAAATACGGCAAAAATTACAAGGGCTTGTGCCCGTTCCACGAAGAAAAAACACCTTCGTTTGTTGTTAGTCCCGATAAACAAATTTACCATTGCTTCGGCTGTGGTGCGGGCGGAAACATTTTTAAATTCGTA
>CAYZGB010000099.1:0-1702 GCA_964477915.1 uncultured Melioribacter sp.
AAATTTCATTTGGTTGTTTTTTGCTATTCAGTTATTTTTGCGGTGCATCCTTAGCTCAGTTGGTAGAGCAACTGACTCTTAATCAGCAGGTCGGGGGTTCGAGTCCCCCAGGATGCACAAAAGAAATTCGCCCCGTAATTTGCGGGGCGTTTCTATTTTAAATTGATTTTGCTCACATTATAAAAAATCCCTTTTACTTATATTAATATATAAATATCTTAAAATATTATTATGATCTTCAAGAAAATAACATTTTGTTGTAATCAAAAAATGCACACAATTTCAGTTCTAATGCTTCTATTATTTTTTTTAAATAATCAGTGAGAGGTTAAAATGAAAAATTTAATTTTTACTTTTGTTTTATCTTTAGCATTTATCTTAAATGCACAAACTTGGTCGTTTATCAACACCGATAATTCCAATATTTGCTCTGACGCAATATTATCAATGTATAATGATGAATATGGAAATCTTTGGATGGGAACATACGATAAAGGCTTTATTGTTTACGATGGTGAAACTTTTACTTGTTACAATTCAACAACTAATGATGATTTCGATGCTGATATTGTAAACGATATTATTGGTGATACAGGGCAAAATTATTGGATTACTACCGATTACAAAGGTGTTTACAAAAAATACGTTGGAATTTGGACGCATTACTCTCCGGCAGATATGGGTTTTGATTTAGGTCCATACGAATCGTTAATTGTAAGAACCGTTGCAATACAAAACGGAGGTCCTGACTTTGTTAAGGGAGCAGTTTGGTTTGGAACATATCAACGTGGATTAGTTAAATTCGATGGAACAAATTGGACACATTACACGGCTGAAGACGGAATATTGCCGGATGATGGAGTTCACGCATTAGCTATCGAAAGTGATCCGAGTGTTGATACAAGTTATGTTGTGTGGGTTGGAACAGGACAAGGATTAATGAAATTCGACGGGCACAATTGGGAAAGAATTTCAATTCTCGGTGATTCGACAAAATGGATAAATACAATTGCTTTTGAAAATGGCGGAACGCAATTTTCAGACGGGAAAATGTACGTTGGCACAGAAAGCGGTGAATTTTGTATTTATGACGGAAATAGTTGGGACATTTATAATCTTGCCGACGCTTGGAATCCTAATAATGCAGTAAAAGATATTAAAGTTGATAATTCCGGAAGAAAGTGGATTGGTACAGAAGCAACCGGACTTTGGATGTACGACGAAACACAATTTATTGGTTATTATAAAGATAATTCACCAATACCCGGGAATGATGTACTAAGTATTGCAGTGAAAAATTTACCGGACAGCAATCAAGTCTGGATGTCGATTTACGATAACGATAGCCATACGTATAAAGGAATTACAATTTTAACAGTGCCGAGCGTTAATGGAATTAACGAAGAAAACGAAAATGTAACGAAATTTAGTTTATCACAAAATTATCCAAATCCGTTTAATCCTACTACAACAATACAATATTCTATTCCAGATGGAAAGACGTTGCATTCAACATCGCCAACTGTACAACTAATAGTTTACGACATATTAGGAAGACAAATTGCAACACTCGTAAACAAAAAACAATCTCCCGGGAATTACAAAGTAAAATTTGACGCAAGCAAATTGAACAGCGGTGTTTACTTCTACACGTTACGCGCCGGCAATTTTGTTGCAACAAAAAAGATGATTTTGATGAAGT
>CAYZGB010000099.1:1802-8113 GCA_964477915.1 uncultured Melioribacter sp.
ACAGAAAATAATCCGTGCAAATCTGTCGTATCCGTGTCATCCGTGTTCTATTGATTTTTGAGTTTTGGATCGTTGAAAAAATTTATGCTAAAAAATAAATTCACTTATTTTGTCAAATTCTTATTTTCTTGTAACTGCTTGCAGGCTTTGAGAATTACATTTTTC
The DNA here is from genome assembly GCA_964477915.1 of uncultured Melioribacter sp. Lineage (GTDB taxonomy): Bacteria > Bacteroidota > Ignavibacteria > Ignavibacteriales > Melioribacteraceae > WGAL01. The sequence goes on from CAYZGB010000099.1 coordinate 1,968, forward strand.
GCAATTTCAACATCTTCCTCAAATGTCCTTACACCCGATATTGCAAGGCGTAAAGCATATTTCCCTTTTACCACAGTGTGCGAAAGATAAATTTTCCCGCTTCTATTTATTTCTTCCAACAGTTGTTTATTAAATTCATTTAACCTTGATTTTTCAATACTTCTCAGAACTGCTCTAAATACAACTACCGAAAAATTAACCGGAGCAAGAAGTTCGAATTCATCACTGTTTTTTATGAATAATTCAAACTCTTTCGCAAGCCTCAAATGTCGGCGAATAACTTCGGCAAGTCCTTCACGTCCGAAGTATTTCAATGTTAGCCAAAACTTAAGCGAGCGAAATCTTCTTCCGAGTTGTATTCCGTAATCCATATAATTAATTACTTCGTTATTTTCATTTGTTTTAAGATATTCGGGAACAATAGAAAACGCCGATTTCAGAATTTCGCGATGCTTTACGAAAAGAACGCTGAAATCAATTGGAGTAAAAAGCCACTTGTGCGGATTGACAACAATTGAATCAGCAGTTTCCCAAGCATCCGTGATTATTGCTTGCACTTTAGGAACAACCGCAGCAGAACCTGCGTAGGCAGCATCAACGTGTAACCAAATTTTCTTCTCTTCGATAATTTTTGCAAGCTCTCTAACCGGATCAATTGCAGTCGTCGATGTTGTTCCTACCGTTGCAACAACCGCAAGAGGCGTTATTCCGTTAGCTTCGTCTTGCAAAATCGCTTTATGTAATTCGTCCGGCTTCATCGAAAAGTTTTCGTTGGTCTTAATTTTTCTGATTGAGTTTAATCCGAGCCCGAGTGTAATTACCGCTTTTTCAATTGATGAATGCGCTTCTTCCGAAATGTAAATAGCAACTGGTGGTAACGCACGAATACCTTCTTCTCTTACTTTGCCGGGGAAATGAAATTCTCTTGCCGCAGCTAAAGCGTGCAAAGATGAAACGGATGCGGTATCGTAAAGAATAGGGAAAAACTTATCAGAAATTCCGAGCATTTGTCTGAACCAATTCAATACTGTTTCTTCAAGCTCGGTTGAGGAAGGTGCCGTTTTCCAAAGCATTTCGTTTGTGTTTAACGCCGCTGCAAGATATTCCCCAAGTATTCCGGGTGCAGTTGAAGTCGAATTAAAATAAGCCATAAATCTCGGATGATTCCAATGAGTTGTAGCGGGTAAAATAATTTTTTCAAGCTCATCAAAAACCGTATTCAGATTTCCTCCTTTTTCGGGGAATGCCTCGCCAATTTGCTTTTTTACAAATCCGGGCTCAACCTGTGCAAGCGGTGGTTTTTCGGGTAGTTCTTCAAAATACTTTCTAATGAACTTTGTGAATTTATTCGCGAGTTGTTCAAATTCTTGCGGTGTTAAATCTTTATCGTGCATTTTTATCTCTTGTTTTACTAACGAAAATAAATATGTTATTCGTAAAGTAATTTTTCGTAAACATTTTCAAATTCATTTTCCCAATTCAATATTTTCGATGCCTCAATAGTGTTTACTTTTATTTGTTGATATTTCTTTTCATTATTAATAAGCGAATTAATCGCATCTTTAATTTCGTTGGAAATTTCGGGATTAACGGTTAAGCCTATTTCATATTTATCAATAATTTTTTTCATTTGAGGAAGCGGTGAAGCAATAACCGGAATGCCCGCGTAAATGTATTCGAAAAGTTTATTTGGCAAAGCGTAGTAATAACTTTTACTGATATTTTCGATTAGTGCAACCCCAATATCAGCAGATGCCGTGTAGTTAAGCAAATCAATGTTCCGAACCGAACCGGCAAGGATTACTTTTTCTTCGAGAGAATTTTGTTTAATGATTTCACGTAATTCGTTTATTAAAGGTCCGTCTCCGAAAATGAGAAAAACTACATTTCCCAAATCTTTTACTGCGGAAATTGTTTTTTCAATTCCACGACCTTTACTAACAATGCCTTGGTAAATCAAAATTTTTTTAGTTTCTTCAATATTAAATTTTTCTCGAATGTTAATGGGACTAACTTTTACAGGATAAGGTAAATTGCGAATTATTATAAATTTTTCCCTTGGAAAATTGTAATAACCGGCAAGTTCGTTTAAATCCATTTCTCCGGTTACGATTATCTTATCGACCTTGTAAATGTATTTTTTCTCTATTGCGGAAATTATTCGTTGCACTAAAGGCTTATTTTTCAGTCCACCAATGTAATTGTAAAGCTCACGACTATCGTAATAAACAAGTGCGTTGTTTCTTTTTGCGGCACTTACCATTAACGGAAGCGTGTAAATATCTTCGGCAACATAAACTTTTGCTTTTGTTTTCCAAAGTTGTCGTTGAAGAAGTCTAATAAAATCAGTATAAAAGTGAATTGAAGGACGGCGTTGTACCGAAAACAAAATGTAATTTTGAAGTTCGTTAAATTTCCCTTTTCCGAGCCAATCAAATCCTATTAACGATACGGAATGATTTCTTTTTGTAAGTGATTTGTAAAAATTTGTTGTTCGTGAATCAAGTTCGGGATGTCCCAAAAAAGCGAAACAAAATTCAACCTTTATTTCATCGCTGTTTTGCATCGGTTTTAATTAAAAAGTAATTCTTAACGTATTACGCATTACGGTTTTCGCATCGAATTTTTCTTTGAAGTTAATCAGGCTCATACTTGGCGTCATTGGGTTTTTGGCTTTCGTATCTTGCGAAACGCCTATGTCAACGTATTTGTAACCGTGTTCGGTTGAATATTTTACAACCTCGTACATTACTCGCTGAATAGGTTTTAAATGCTGATATTCGTAAAGAAGCATATTGTAAAAACAAAGTGCAACGTTTTTGTTAGGGAAAAACATTAGCGATCCGGCAATCGGTTTATCCTTGTAATAAACCATAAATAATTTTAATGCTTCGGGCATTAGTTCTTTTAGCCTCAGTAAATCTTCGTAGGTGTGTGTAGGTTTTACACCGTGCCGAGCTTTGTTTTTTAATAGAATGGGATAAAACTCGTCGTAGCGTTCGTTAATTTCCACACGAATATCGGGATTACGTAACGATTTACGAATGTTACGACGGATTGTAGATGAAAAACGCGGAATAATTTCACGCTCTTTATCCAATTTAATTGCACTCGAAATGTAATGTAAATCGTATTTGAAACCGGACCACAACAAAGCAAAATCCAAGTTTTGATTTTGAACCGTCTCGTAAATTTGTGGTGCCGAGGTTAACAAGTAACCGGAAAATCCGGCTTTCTTTCCGTAATCAATTACCGTTTGAACAATTTCAAGAGTTTTATCGAATTTGTAATCTTTTATTACAAGCGAGCCGTAACTTGCTCCGATTGGTGATTCAAATAAATTATCTTCAACCAATGCACCCGGAAGCAAAGCTACTATTTTGTCTTTATCAACAACTAACAAATGATGAAAATTAAATTTGCCCGGCTCGTGATAATCGAAAAATCGCTGTTTATGAAACATCGTTCCGTTGTTCGATTCATCAACGAACTTGTCCCAAGCCTCTTTCCAATCTTCTGTGTATTTTATTACTTCCATATTTAACCGCAATTAATTTAAACTAACAAAATAAAAATATCTTATGAATAAGATGAGATTATTTTAATCTATCTCCAATTCTTTCCGTAAAAATCTGCCAGTTAAAGATTTTTCACTTCGGGCAATTTTTTCCGGTGTTCCGGTTGCAATTATTTCTCCGCCGAGTTCACCACCTTCCGGACCTAAATCAATGATAAAATCTGCCATTTTAATTACATCCAAATTATGTTCAATTACTAAAACGGTATTTCCTTTTTCGACAAGTTTATCCAATACGGAAATTAAAATTTTCACGTCCTCGAAATGTAAACCGGTTGTTGGTTCATCTAAAACATAAAGAGTTTTCCCAGTCCCGACTTTACTTAATTCCGTAGCAAGTTTTACTCGTTGAGCCTCGCCACCGGAAAGCGTTACCGCCTGCTGCCCTAATTTAATGTAGCCTAAACCAACATCGAAAAGCGTTTGCAATTTTCGTTTAATTTGCGGATGATCTTCAAAAAAGTACAACGCTTCTTCTACGGTCATTTCAAGTACGTCGTTAATTGTTTTGCCTTTATATAAAATGCTTAAAGTTTCTTTATTATATCGCTGACCGTTACAAGCATCGCAAGTTACATAAACATCGGGCAGAAAATTCATCTCAATTTTTTTTACGCCTGCGCCTTGGCATTCCTCACATCTTCCGCCTTTTACGTTAAAGCTAAATCTTCCGGGTTTATAGCCACGAATTTTTGCTTCGGGTAAGTTGGAAAATAAATCTCGAATAAATGTAAATACACCGGTATAGGTAGCCGGATTTGAACGTGGCGTTCTCCCAATAGGGGATTGATCAATTTCGATTATTTTATCAATATTCTCTAACCCTTCAATTTTTTTGTAAGGTAATGGAAATACTTTTGACCTGTAAAATTTTTTTTGCAATATTTTAACAAGCGTATCATTAATTAAACTCGATTTCCCTGAACCGCTTACTCCGGTTACACAAATAAATGTTCCGAGTGGTAATTCTAATTTTACTTTTTTTAGATTATTCCCTCTTGCACCATAAAGAATTAATTTGCTCCCGTTGCCTTTCCTTCTTTTTGTTGGGGTGGGAATTTTTTCTATATCATTCAAATATTTTAATGTAAGTGATTTATCTATAGTTTTATTAGGTAAGTTTTGTTTGATTTCTCCGATAAAACATAATTCACCGCCGTGTTCACCTGCTCCGGGACCTAAATCAACAATAAAATCGGCATTTTCAATAGTTTCTCTATCGTGTTCAACTACAATTACGGTATTGCCCATATCACGCAGTTTTTTTAATGAGTTAATCAACTTTAAATTATCACGTTGGTGCAAACCAATGCTCGGTTCGTCAAGAACGTAAAGAACGCCTGAAAGTTGAGAACCAATTTGTGCCGCAAGTCTAATTCTTTGAGCTTCGCCACCGGAAAGAGTTCGCGTTGAACGATTAAGCGAAAGATAATCTAACCCAACGTTCGAAAGAAAAGAAAGTCTTTTTCTAATCTCGGATAAAATCGGCTCGGCAATTTTTTGTTTATTACCTGTAAATGATAATTCTTCAAAAAATATTATTGCATCTTTGATTGAAAGAGCAGTAATATCAGCAATGTTTTTATCTTTTATTTTAACGGAGAGGGACTCTTTTTTTAATCGCCCACCATTACAAGCATGGCAAGTTTCTATTTTCATAAATGATTCTGCCCATTCTCTAATTTTTGCCGAAGTAGTTGTTTCGTAGTAATGTTTAATATACTTTACTACACCATTAAATTTGTGCAAAAAAAGAACTTCATCACCTTTATTAAATTTATATTTAATATTCAATTTTTTGACACTTCCATACAAAATAGCATTAATTTGTTTGGTAGTGAGTTCGTTAAGTGGTGTGTCGAAATCAAAATTAAATTCTTCGGCTAATGCTTCCAGCTGATTAAAAATCCAAATATTTCTCGGTTTTCCTAATGCCTCAATTCCACCTTCGTTAATAGTTTTTGATAAATCGGGAATAATTAATTCCGGCGAAACCTCACTAATTTCACCTAACCCGCTACAAACTTCGCAAGCACCGTATGGAGAATTAAAAGAAAAAGAATTTGGTGCAAGTTCCGGAAAACTTATGCCGCAGTAATTACAAGATAATTTTCTGCTGAGCAGCTTTTCCTTTTCTCCGTTGTATATAATAACATTTCCGTTTCCGTAATTTAAGGCAACCTCAAGCGATTGACTAATTCTGAATCTTGACTTTTCTCTAACTTTTAGGCGATCAATTACAATTTCGATATTGTGTGTTTTATATCTTTCTGCTTTAAATCCCTCGTATATTTCAACAATTTTACCGTCAACCCTTACCTTCAAAAAACCTTCTTTTAATAAATCTGCAAATAGTTCTTTGTAATGACCTTTTCTCCCTTTAATTATAGGTGCAAGTATTGTAATATTTTCATTATTAAAATTATTAAATATTATCTCAATCATTTGATCGGGAGATTGTTTTGTTACAGGTCTTCCGCATTGATGGCAATGTGGAGTTCCAACACGTGCAAACAGAAGTCTAATGAAATCATAAATTTCTGTAACCGTGCCAACTGTTGAACGAGGA
>CAYZGB010000100.1:0-4509 GCA_964477915.1 uncultured Melioribacter sp.
AAATTATTTTTCTATTTTCAATTTTTCACCTTCACTTTTGGCGATAATTACCGTACAGACAGAATCGCTCCAAACGTTAACGGTTGTTCGCATCATATCTAAAATTCTATCGACGGCGAGAATAAGTCCAACAGCTTCGAGAGGCAAACCGACAACGGAAAGAATAATTGTAATCATAACCAAGCCTGCCATTGGAATTCCCGCAGCACCGATTGATGCAAGCAATGCCGCGAATACCATTAAAAATTGCTGAAAAAATGGAATGTCCATTCCGTACGCTTGTGCAATAAACATTGCGGCAACAAGTTCGTACAAAGCGGTTCCGTCCATATTTACTGTTGCCCCAAGTGGTAAAACAAAACTCGATATTTTGTTCGATACGCCGTCGTTTTCTTCAACAGCTTGCATTGTTAACGGAAGTGTAGCACTTGACGAAGAAGTTGAAAATGCTGTTAAAAGTGGCGTTATCATTGCTTTTGCGTGATTTACCGGATTAATTTTTGCAATGAATTTAAGCAGCGCCGGTAAAGTAATAAAAGCGTGAATAATTAATCCGAGAATTACCGTAAGCATATAAAATCCAAGGCTTGAAAAAACATCGCCGAGATTTCCTTTTGCAGCTTGCTCGGCAATTACTTTCGAAACCAAACCGAAAATTCCCAACGGACTGAATTTTATGATGAACATCGTAATTTTCATCATTACTTCGAACGTGGCGTTGAAAAAATCTGTTAATAAAATGCTATATTTTTCATTTGTTTTAGTTATGAAATACCCGAAAATCATTGAGAAGAAAATTATCCCGAGCATATTCCCGTTAGTAAAAGCCTTGAAAATATTGGACGGAATCAATTTGTACAAAGTATCACCGAATGAATTTTTCGCATTACTTAGACCTTTTACAGTTTGATTTAATTCCAAATTAATTCCTACACCCGGTTGGATTAGATTAACCAAAATTAATCCCGTTAAAATTGCAAGTAAACTTGTAAGTAAATAATATCCGAGCGTTTTTAATCCAAGTCTGCCGAAACTTTCCGCACCGCCAATATTTGCAACACCGGAAATTATTGAACTTAAAATGAGCGGAACAATAACCATTTTCAGAGCATTCAAAAATAACGTTCCCATCCACGAAACGTAAGAAACATAATTGGGGAAGGCTATTCCGTAAAGCACGCTCAAAACCAATGCAATTAGTATTTGCCAATGAAGAGCAATTTTTTTCATTTTCAATTCCTTTAATTATTGAAAAGTTAATAATCGAATTTTGCGAGAATTTCGTCGCAAACTGCGTAACCTTTTCGTGTAAATTTAATGATGTTTGCTGATTTTATAATAAATTTATTTAAGACAAGTTCATCAAGAAAATCTTTATTTTTCATAATAAAATCATTCCCAAATAGTTTTCTAAGCTTTGTTAAATCTAATCCGTTGCTACGTAAGGCAAGCATTACAAATTCTTCTGTTTGTTCTTTTTTATTAAGCGTTTCCGAAGATGCAATAAAAGGCTTTGAATTATTTAAGCTTTTCAAATAAAAAGTTAACGAACCGAAATTTCGCCATCTTTTGGGGCGAACAAACGAATGTGCTGAAACACCGAAGCCTAAGTAATCTTCGTATTTCCAGTAAGCAAGATTATGCCGGCACGAATAATTATTTTTTGCAAAATTCGATACTTCGTATTGCTCGAAGCCTTTACCGATTAAATAATCTTGGGTTGTTTCGTACAAATCCGCATCGTAATCTTCGTCGCCGATTTTTGTTTTCCCGTCCGAAATCATTTTGTAAAGAATTGTTCCGTGTTCAACAATTAAGCTGTAAGCGGAAATATGTTTTACAGGAAGGGAAGTAGCGGTTTCGAGATTTTCAATCCAGCGTTCTTTTGTTTGCCCAGGCAAATTAAATATTAAATCGATATTGATATTCTCAAACCCAATAGAATTAGCGGTTTCAACGGTTTCTATTGCAGCCTTCCTATTGTGAATGCGTGTAAGGAATTTCAAATCGTCATCAAAAAAACTTTGTACGCCAACGCTTAATCTGTTAATTCCGAGAGCAAGCAATTCCTCTATTTTTAATTTGTTCAGCGTTCCGGGATTTGCCTCCGTAGTAATTTCAATATTTTCGGAGATTTTGAATTTGCGAATGATGACGCTGATTATTTTTTCTAAAAATTTTGTTTGGACAAGTGTCGGTGTTCCGCCACCAAAGTAAATAGAAATAACCTCATGATTTTGGGCACACTGTTCTGCACGAATTTTAATTTCTTTCAAAAGAGCGTCAAAATATATTTCAATATTTTTTGAATTGATGACGGAATAAAAATCGCAATAAATACATTTGTGCTCACAGTAAGGAATGTGAATGTAAAGAGCGAGCGGGTTCATTATTTTTCGGAAACAATTTCGGTTTGAAGTGCAATTTCATCAAGGATAGAAGTGATTTTAAGGCATTGACCGAGTTCGCCCGTAAATATAACTGCCGAACCTTTGACGTGTGCTTCGAAAGCATACGAAGTTGCTTTTGCAACCGAACATTTAAGTGCTTTTATTAATTGAATAATTACTTCTTCGAAAGTATGCCAATCGTCATTAAACAAAATAACCTTAAAAGGTAATGTACTAATAGTTTCGGTTTTTTCTTCTTCTTGCTTCGAAGTCTGTTCGTTTATGTTTTGAATTTGGAACCTGTTCATATTGTTTTTTTAGAATATAAATGGATATTTACGTATATTTATCAGTTAAATTAAGTTTAATTAATATACAAATTTAATTAATAAGTAAAAAATTCTTATTAGAGTTCATCGAAACGCTTTCGTTTTAACGGGAGGTTTTTCGATAAATTCGATGGGAATGAAAAAATGTAAAGTAATGTTAGGAGGTACTTATGAAAATAGCTGTTTGTGTTAGCCACGTACCGGATACGGCAGCAAAAATCAACGTTGGTGCTGATGAAAAAAGCATTGACAAAAACGGCGTTTCGTTCATTATTAATCCTTATGATGAATTTGCCGTTGAAGAAGCATTAAAAACGAAAGAAGCCCAAGGTGGCGAAGTTGTTGTGATAAGTCTTGGCGGGGACGAAGTAAAAGAAACTATCAGAAAAGCATTGGCAATGGGTGCCGATAGCGGTGTTTTGTTGAAATATCAAGGCGAAATGGATTCTCTTTCCGTAGCAAAAGCCCTTGCCGAAGAAATTAAAAATCAAGGTGCAGAACTTGTATTTTTCGGTAAACAATCAATCGATTTCGATAACGGAATGGTTGGACAAATGGTAGCTGAACTTCTTGGTTACAATTCCGTTTCGGTTGTTGTTGATTTCAAACTCGACGGAAATAACATCACCGCCGAAAGAGAAATTGAAGGCGGAAGGGAAGTAGTAAGCACAACTTTACCCGCTGTAATTACTGCACAAAAAGGATTGAATGAACCTCGCTATGCTTCTTTGAAAGGAATTATGCAAGCGAAAAGAAAAACAATTGAAGAAAAAGACGTTACGTTGGAAGATGTTAAAGTTGAATTGTTGAAGATGAAGAAACCCGCACCGAAAGCACCTGGTAAAATTTTAGGTAGCGATGCAAGTGCGGTTCCGGAATTGGTTCGTTTGTTGAAAGAAGAAGCAAAAGTATTATAGGAGGAAATTGAAATGGCAAATAAATTATTAGTATTCGTAGAACAAAGAAATAACGAAATAAAAAAGACTTCGCTCGAAGCCGTAAAAGCCGGAGCGGAATTATCATCGCAACTTGGTGTTGAAGCCGAAGCGGTTGTTGTTGGTGGTGAAATTAATGATTTTAATAAAATAGCAGGATACGGTATAACCAAAGTTACTCATCTTAAAAATTCCGATTTGAATGTTTATTCAACATCCGGATACACAAAAGCATTAAGCGAATACATTAACGAAAGCGGTGCGGATGTAATCTTTTTTGCTCACACTGCAATGGCAAAAGATTTGGCACCGCATATTGCCGTTAAACTTGATGCCGGTGTTGCCGCCGATTGCGTTGCTCTTTCCGTTGAAGATGGTGAACTTCTTGCAACTCGTCCGGTTTATGCCGGTAAAGCTTTAATCGATGTAAAAGTAAAAGGCGATAAAAAAATCTTTACAATTCGTCCTAACACTTTCACACTTGGCGAACCAACCGATGCAACCGCAGAAGTTAATTTAAAAGAAGTTGCTGATGTTGATTTATCGATTAAAGTTACCGAACTTAAACAAAATAGCGGTAAACTTGATGTTGCCGAAGCTTCGATTATTGTTTCCGGCGGACGCGGAATGGGCGGCCCCGAAAATTATGCTATGTTGGAAGAACTTGCAGATTTACTTGGCGGAGCAGTTGGTGCATCCCGTGCAGCGGTTGATGCCGGCTGGCGTCCTCATAGCGATCAAGTTGGACAAACAGGTAAAACGGTTTCGCCAAATCTTTATATCGCTGTTGGAATTTCCGGTGCAATTCAGCACTTGGCAGGAATGAGAACATCGAAATATATTGTTGCAATAAAC
>CAYZGB010000100.1:4519-8041 GCA_964477915.1 uncultured Melioribacter sp.
CAAAGATCCCGAAGCCCCGATTTTCCAAATTGCAGATTACGGAATTACCGGTGATTTGTTTGAAGTTGTTCCTGCATTAATCGAAGAAGTTAAAAAAGTTAAAAACGGATAATAAACTTGCGTAAAGTACAAGTTGAAATAGTTGGTTTGTCGTCGGCTCCGTCAATGGGCGGAGCCTACGGCTTACTTTTAAGCGAGGTTTACGGCTTCCGCAGATTGCTTATTGTGATTGGTGTTTTCGAAGCTCACGCAATAAGCATTGCATTGGAAGGAATTGAACCTCCACGACCAATGACGCACGATTTACTGAAAAATGTTATTCGCGATTTGGGTGCGACGTTACAAGAAGTAATAATAAACGACGTTGTTGAGCAAACATATTACGCAAAGCTTGTACTAAATGTAGCTAATCTTACAATTGAAGTTGACTCGCGTCCGAGCGATGCGATTGCTCTTGCCGTTAGAATGGGTGCCCCGATTTACGTAAACGAAACAATACTTGACGAACACGGAATTATGGCAACGAGCGATTCGGTTACTTCCAGCACTGCTGATGAATTAAAAAAAGAAAGTAGCGAAGGCGAACAAATTGACGATAGCAGTAATATTCAAACTAAAATTGCAAATCTTGAAAGACAACTAAAAGAAGCGATAGATAACGAAGATTACGAACGTGCTGCCATTTTACGCGATAAAATTAAAGAGCTCAAACAAGGCAATAACTAATCTCACCTAATTATAATCAAGAATTTTAACAAACTACAAATTGATTATTATCGAAAGCCAAATATTAAACTCATTTACGGATGTGAAATTCGGATTTAGCGGTAAGTACGGACTTGGAAAGAAATCGCCGCATTGGTTTAATATTTCGTATTCCGTTGGCGAAAACAAAGAGGAAGTTAATGCAAATCGTAAAGCTTTTTTAAACGAACTCGGATTAGATTACGAAAATCTTGCTTGGCAAAAACAAATTCACAGCAACAGAATAAAAATTGTAAATAAGCCGGGATTTCAAGGAGAAAATGATGCATTAATTACTACCAAGCGGGGAATTGTTATTTCTGCATTTAGTGCCGATTGTACAACTATATTTTTGTACGAAGCAAAGAAAAAAATTATTGCAGCAGTTCATTCAGGTTGGCGTGGAACTGCTAAAAAAATCCTACCAAAGGTTCTTCAATTATTAAGCGATAAATTCAATGCGAGTAAAAAAAATTTATTTGCATTCATTGCTCCCGCAATTTCGCAGAAGAACTACGAAGTTGGGAAAGATACGGCTTCCTTTTTTGATGATAAATATTTAATCCATCTAAACAACGGTAAATATTTACTCGACGTTTCCCGTATTAATTACGATTATTTAATCGACTTTGGAATACCGAAAAAGAATATTGAGTTTTCAAAGCTCTGTTCGTTTGAGGCAGATTTTCTTCATTCATACAGACGCGATAAACAAAAATCGGGTAGGGCAATTGGTGTGGTTTCATTGATATGAGAATTACTTTAACGAAAATATCGATAAACAAGCATCTAAAAATTTAATTTCCGAAATGTGTAATTCTTCTTCCGCCTACAAGCCTTTTTGCATAGTATTTACTTGAAAGCGAAGAAATAATAACGCCATGAGATTGGCTTGCGTGGGCAAAAAGATTATTCCCCAAATAAATTCCAACATGTCCAGGAAATGATCGAGTAGTTGTGTTAAAAAAAATTAAATCGCCAAAAGTGAAATTTGCCGGGTCAACTTTTTCTCCGATTAAATATTGTTCCGAGGCAGTCCTTGGCAGATGAATTTGTAAAGCATTGTTGAAAACCTTTTGAGTAAAAGCAGAACAATCAATCCCATCTTTTGATTCACCGCCGTACTGGTATGGTGTATCAAGGAATTTAATTATTTCGAACAATAATTTTTCTCTTTTAGTTAAAGCACTACCAAGTTTTTCGAGGTATTTGTATTTTTTTACAAATTCGTTTTTATCAATCTTAAAATCTTCCACTGGTGGAATATCGTATGAAGGGTCGTTTTGTGGGTCGGAATAAGAAACTTGGTGTTCGTCACTTTCCGCAATATTTTTATCGTCAATTGATGTAAAACGAACATCACCGGTTTGGGGATTTTCTTTTTTCTTTACCGATTTTTTGTAGCGGGAACTAAAAGAAGAAGAGGAACATCCTGAAATTATTGAAATCAGTAATGTTCCTCCTAAAATTAAAATTAATTTTTTTGAGAGCATTTTAGCCCAAGTATGCTCGCAAATTTTTACTTCGCGAAGCGTGACGTAAACGCCTTATTGCTTTTTCTTTAATTTGGCGAACTCTTTCGCGAGTTAAATTAAATTTTTCGCCAATCTCTTCGAGTGTTAGAGAATGTTCTTTTCCCAAACCAAAATAAAGACGAATTACATCACCTTCTCGTTCAGTTAAAGTTGATAATGCACGTTCAATTTCGCTTCGTAAAGAATCTTCCATAAGTTTTTGATCGGGAGCTGGTTGCTGATCATTAGAAAGAACGTCGAGTAAACGGTTATCTTCTCCCTGTCCAAAAGGTGCATCTACCGAGACGTGTCTTCCCGAAATCTTCATCGTTTCTGCAATTTCATTTACGTCCATATCAAGTTCTTTTGCCAACTCGTTTGCACTAGGTTCACGTTCGTATTCTTGTTCCAACGAACTGTAAGCTTTGCCGATTTTATTTAACGCACCAACTCTATTTAATGGAAGCCTAACGATTCTCGATTGTTCAGCAAGTGCTTGCAAAATCGATTGACGAATCCACCAAACTGCATAAGAGATAAACTTAAATCCGCGTGTTTCGTCAAAACGTTTTGCCGCTTTTATTAATCCTAAATTCCCTTCATTTATTAAATCACCGAGAGATAACCCTTGATTTTGGTATTGTTTTGCAACACTAACAACAAATCGGAGATTGGCTTTTACCAATTTTTCGAGTGCTTGTTGGTTGCCTTTTTTAATTTCTTTTGCAAGTTCAATTTCTTCTTGCGGTGTTAGCAAATCAACCTTGCCAATCTCTTGTAAATACTTATCTAACGATTGGCTTTCTCTGTTTGTAAACTGTTTTGTGATTTTCAAGGCTCACACCTCCTTTATTTTACATTTAATTATTTTTCTAAATTAATGCTATCAACAATTCCAACAATTGCAGCATCAACCGGAGCAAAATCAACATCCATAGGAATTACTGCTTCGCTTGAAGTAATGTAGAATACTGTTTCACTTGGTCCTGCTCCAATTGTATCGACGGCAATAATCGGTTCACCGAGCGGTTCTAACTCGAAAGTCAGAGGCTGAATTAATTGCATTTTTTGATTTTGCAATGCTTCGTATTTTCTTGTTGCCCAAATAGTTCCGATTACTTTACCAAGATTCATTTATCTTTATTAACTTTTTCAGAAATATCGAGTTTATCAACAATTGCCATTATTACTGCATCAACAGGTTTGTTTTTAGTAAGTTTGGTTTGGCGAGCGGAGCTACCTTGTGCAAAAAGAACAATTTCAC
>CAYZGB010000101.1:0-8028 GCA_964477915.1 uncultured Melioribacter sp.
AAATAATTTTGTCACAGAAAAATATATCTTCCGAATAACCGCGAACTGTGTTTGCTCCGCCGAATCTGTAAAGGTCGCTTATTTCTTTATTCTTGCTTTCCAAATCGCGGAAATGTAAACCAGCTGCAACCGCATTAATTTTGTAGATTTTCAAGAAACCGAACACGTCCGCTTCAATTCTGAATAAATCGTCATTGTTGTTTGTAGCAGTTTGCGAATTGTTTTCGAAAATGGTTTTACGACTGTATTTAAAAGTTGTTTGAATTAAAAATCCATTTACCGGTAAAATTACGTTGTCCCGTTTATCGTAAAAAAATTTAATACCGCTTGTGTTAAAAGTGGAGTGATTGATTTGAAGAACATTTGTTTCGAATGGAATTGTTTCTTCGTAAGAATAGAGAAGGGAAGCTTTAAGATTTGCAGTTGCAATAAATTCGAACGTAATGCCGTATTTTCTTTGAACGTAACTTGTGTCCTGCTTGCGTTGATTAACTTGCAAATTTACATTTAACGGAAATGCGAAAATCCACGGCTCGGTGTAAGCAATATCAAAATATTGAGAAAATTTGTCGAGTTTTTTCCATTCAAAATTGAATGCTCTTTCAGTGCCGAAAATATTACGCAAATCCGCTTTTACATAACCGGTTAAAAATCCACCGCCGTTATTTGTTTTGGGAATGTAACCGATTACGCCATCGAAAAAATTAGTGTTTTTTTCAACAACATCAATTTCCAATATTCCGTGGTTTTGTGTGTCGTAATAAAATTTAGGCTTCGATATTTTCGAAAAGAAATTCAACCTCGCAAGATTTTTCACTGCTTGCAAAACATTTTTACGCGAATATTTCTCGCCTTTCTTAATTCCCAAATTTCTTAAAATAACGTAGTCTTTTGTTTTTGAATTACCTTTGATTAAAATCGAATCGATTGTGCCGCTCTTGCCGTTAATAAATTTAATGAATAATTGGGCATTTTTCTTTTCGTCCCATTTTACCGATTGAATTTTAATTTTAGCAAACGGGAAGCCGTTATTTTCGTAGTGTTGCAAAATTTTATGAAAAACTTTTTCAACGTCTGCGGGAATAAAAGGTTTTCCGATTAGCAAATACATTTTATCGTAAACGTAAGCAGAGTCAAGGTTCGAATCGGAATAAACATTAATTCCCGAAATTGCCGATCGTTTATTCTTTCGGATATTAAGTAAAACATTTAATTCGGTTGAGTCCTTGCTATATTTCATCGAGTCGATTTTAATTTCCGAGAAAAAATATCCGTTTTGCTTCATAAAAAAATCAGATTTACTTATAACCGAATCCGCAATACTCTTTGTTTTTTTTTGCGAAATGTTTTTCGAAAGAAATTCAAGTAGATTTTTGTTGCGGTATTCGGATGATTGAGAAAAGTCGAAAATTATTTTTTGTCCGAATATTTGAAAAGCAAGCGATAACGAAACGAGCAATATCGCAAAGGTTTTCGAAAGCATTGATATTATTGCTCGTAATTAGGTGAGTCGTCAATGATTTTCATTTTCGGACCGATTTCTTCAATTGTAACTTTGTCAAGAAGATTTTCGGCATCTTCAAATTTCACTTTTGCCGTATAGAGCATTTTTGCATTTGTCGAAGCAAGTGCAGTAGCATATTTAAGGAATTCCTTAAAAACATTATCTTTTTCCAGCCCGTGAATAATGCCCGCTACAAAAACATCGCCGCAACCGGTTGAATCTATTTCACTTACTTTTGGCGGATGAATTTTGTAGAGGTAACCGAACTTCATTGCGTATGCGGGATTTTCGCCATCGGTTAGGAAGACTAATTTTATTCCTTTTTCGTAAAGATTTTTCAAATAATTAAGTTTCTCTTCTTCAGTTTTTAAGGAAATATTTAACGACGTTTCAACTTCCGAAACAGTGTTGTGAACAGCAAAGGGAATTGCATCGAGGCACGTTTGCAAATGTTTTCCGTAAGTATCGAGGAATGTAATTTTATCGAGTTCGTTCCCGCGTTTTATTCCTTCGCAAATAATTTCAGCGGATTCTTCATTCGGCACGGAACCGGCAAAAAGAATTATGGAACTATTTTCGTAAACCTTTGCAATTTTTGTTTTGAATTTATTAATATCTTCGTTCGAAAGGGGATTGTTTTCACCAATAAAAGAAGTTACGCGATAGTTATTTTCAATAATTAAAGCCGCATCTCGAATTTCCGATTTTACCGAAATAGCGTAAAAATTAATTCCTTCTTCTTCGAGAATTGTTCTGTAAATTTTCCCTTTATTTCCGCCGATAGGAAAAACGGCGAGATTCTTTATCCCCAATAAATTCAACTCTCTGCTGACGTTAATTCCTTTTCCCCCAGCAGAATAAGTGTTTTGATTCACACGGTAAGTTTTTCCTTTTTCAAAATTATCGACAAAATATCTTCTTTCGAGTAGCGGATTTAATGTTACTGTTACAACCATAATTATCTCTGTTTAATTTCTGTATTGATACCAATCGCCGTAAAGCGGAGTAATTAATCGGTAATCGCCAAAACCGGTGTCGTCAACAAAAATGAACTCTTTGTTAATATCGTAATAATACCAAATAACGTAAGGTTTTGTGCCGAGTTCCAAAGGATGATTTTCAACCTGGTGAGGTGGACCTAATGTAATGTAAACTTTTCCCATATCGGTTTTCCAGCCCGGGAAGTAATGCTTGAAATGTTTGTTTGCGTAATCAACTCTTCGGTAATATTCAAAAAGGACTTCATTAATCGGCGTAGCGGGGGAAGGGTCTTTGCTTTTCCAGTAATCTTTGAATTTTTTCAAACGTTCTGAATAATTTTTTGTTTCGAGTAAATCGTCAATAACCGAAGGCGGCGCAATGTATTGCATTTCTTTTATTGCCAAATCCAAATCGGTAATCGAAGGCGGGAAATTTTCGATACGAGCAAAAAAGTTTTTCGAAATTTCAATTTCCTTTTGCGAATTGTCATCTTTTATTTTTACTCTTATGTTGTATTTACCAAGTCTGAATTTTACAGGCTTCAAAGTAAAGTCAATTTTATTTTTCCCTTTTTTAATAAGTAAAGATTTGTTCGAGATAAAAGCATCGTCATTCTTAAATGAGTAAAGACGATAGCTAATTAGCACGTTTCTATCTTTGTTTGAATAAATGTAATAAAAGAGATTTAACGAATCCGAACCGGTTGTAACAGTGTTTTTAATATTCGGGACAATTTCGTTTTTGCCTTTTGCTTTAATCTTTTTAATAAAGAGCATTATATCGCTCATTCCGAAATCGGGATTGATTTTCCGAACTAAAATCTTTTTTGTGAAATTTACTTTGCTTAACGAATTGTTGTCGAAAATTTTAATTCGGAGTTTGTAGTAATTCGGTTCAATCTCAATATTCTTAAAAGTTATATTATAGTTATTAGGATTTCTAACTTGCTCTATTGTGCTAGCGTTTAATTTTTCAGTCCAAATTTTTTCGAATTTCAAATTCGTGCCGGACGAATCGAAGAAATTAATATCGATTGAATAATTAGCAACAAAGTTTCTATTCTTTTTAATGAAAGAAAGACTTGTAAACGGAACTTGGAAAAATAATCTCAACTTGCTTTTGGATGAATCGCTTGATAAATAATTGTACGCATCAAAATAAATACTTGGGTTAAGCGATTTTTCTTTCGCTTCCTTATCCACATAATCGGCTTGGGCGAAATTCGAAATCGGCAAAAAGAAAAGCGAAATTAATATTGATGCGATTAATTTTTTCATAAAAACTTGATTTAATTTGTTCGTTTAAAAATAACATTAATTTTTAAGAAGTAATCTTAAAAACTGCATTATGGGATTTTTGTTTTTAAAAGATATCTCACCTCCGGCAACAAGTTGCATTCGGGGTTCGAAATGACAATTTGGGATTTAGAATTTGTAATTAAATACGGACTAATGTCGCTTTGTTCAATTCTAAATTCAAACGATAACAATCAAACATACATTAAGCAAGTTTTTATTATTTTTTAAGTTCCATTTGAAAATTTTCAGGACGAAAGATGAGCAAATCAAAAAAAGCGAAATCACATAGAATTAAAGTTGAAAAAGAAAATTCATTCATTGATAAAATTCCCGTAAAGTACCGAGATTTAATCGCAATACTTTTAATTGCCGTTCCGCTTTTAATTTATTATTTGCCGTATGAAGCAAACAACGTAAAGCCACTTGGAAGCGATTATTTAGCGTCGATTGCTCAAACGCATTTGTGGAAAACGTTTGAAGATAACACGGGAATTCAAGTTCTCTGGAACCCAAATATTTTTCTTGGTGAGCCGATTTATCCTCACATCACACCTCGAATTTTAATGCTCGATACGTTGTTTATTTATCTCGGAAAACTTTTTTACTGGGTTTTCTGGTATATGTTTTTCGGTGGGATAGGAATTTATTTTTTGTTACGTTACTGGAAAGTTCCTTGGCATCTTGCTCTTGTTGTCGCAATTGTCTTTGTGCTTCTTCCCGATTGGCAAGCGCTTGTTGGTGCCGGACATAATTCGAAATTACGTGCAATTATGATTTTACCTTGGTTCGTTTTAAGTTTTGCTTATTTCTTCGATAAACGTACGTGGTCATCTGCGGGATTATTTGCTTTTGCATTTTCAATGTTAAATCGTACTCACCATTTCCAAATTGTGTTTTACGGAATTTTGCTTGTGTTTTTCCTTTACGTTTATCCTCTTGTAAAACTTGCTATTGATAAAAAATACAAAGAGTTTGCTCATACACTTGTAATGTTTTCAGTTGCGTTGGTGCTAACTTTTATGACTGCGGCACAACCTTTGTTTACAACAAACGAATATGCAAAATATTCGACAAGAGGCGGAAAGCCCTTAAAATTAGGGACGGAAGCAAAATCAGCTGAAAAATCCGGAGGCGTAAGTTTCGAATACGCGACACGTTGGTCATTTGCCCCGAGCGAAATTTTGGATTTCTTCATTCCTCATTTTAGCGGTGGTTTGCAAGGAGAAAAATACGACGGCGATAAATTCCCGAGCTTACGAGGAAGGCAAGTCCCAGGCTATTGGGGCGAAAAACCGTTTAACGGAAATTATGCAACTGTTGGAGCAATCCTATTTATTTTCGCACTAATAGGATTTTGGTATAATTACAAAAATCCTATTGTTACGGCACTTGGTGTATTTGTTGTTTTTTCGCTTCTGCTTTCTTTCGGAAGGCATTTCCCTGCATTGTACAAATTGTTTTATTATTATTTCCCTTATTTTTCAAAGTTTCGCGCCCCTTCGATGTTTGTAAACATTACGTTTATTGCCGTTCTTTTACTTGCAGGATTTGGTTTAAGATCATTTTTCGAAATTGATCTTCAAAAAGAGATAAAAACAATTGGCGGAATTATCGGTGTTTTTATTGCGATTACGCTTTACGTTTATTTTTCGAGTTCTTCATTTGCTTATGCTACGGCTGTTGAACAAATGCGTTACGACGCACAAACGTTAAATGTTATCAAAGAAATCCGACAAGAATTTTTAGTACGCGATACTTTACGCCTTTTGTGGATTTTAATTTTCTTCGGAATAACTGTTGTATTATTTGCAATACGAAAAATCAAAGCCGATGTTGCTTGGCTTTTAATTTCCATAATTGCAATTTTTGAAATTTCCGGAATTTCCTACCGTGCATATTCACAAATAAAAACCGATAATCCTGATTTGTTGGAGAAAACGGAATTTCGTCAAACACCGATTACGAAAGTACTATCGGCGGATAATAAACTTTCGCGTGCAATTGTTTTAGGCAACGATTTTACAAGCAATCACTACGCTTATTTTTATCCTCTAATTACCGGATACAGCGCTATTAAATTACAAGCAATTCAGGATTTATTCGACCACGTTATTTTCAAAGGGAAATCGCAAAGTGCGGTTAATTGGAAAGTTGTGAGTATGCTCTCTGGTAAATATGTAATTTCAAGTTTTTCAATTGTTGAGCCTACGCTAAAAAAACTTGCCGAAGATAAAAGCCGAGGTGAAATACTTTACTTGAACGAAAATGCAAAACCGAAAGCATATTTTGTTAAACAACTTGCTGTTAAAGAAACACCTGAACAAGTCGCTCTTGCAATGTCAAATCCCGATTTTTCAACGGAAAAAGCATTTGTTACAAATAAACTTCCTAAGAATAATTATTCCTTTTCCGGTGCAGGCTCGATTAAAATTCTAAAATACGAACCAAACACAATTGAACTTACTACCGAGAGCAACGAAGAACAATTTCTTGTGCTTGCCGAAATGTATTATCCCGTAGGCTGGAACGCAACTATTGACGGCAGGGAAACAGAACTTTACAGAACAAACCACGTAATGCGCGGACTTTTCGTTCCGAAAGGAAAACACAAAATTGTTTTGGAATTTGCACCTTCGAGTTTCTACAACAGCGTAACCGCAGTTTGGGCAGGAAACATTATTATGCTGTTGCTAATCTTTGGTTTCGGCTATTTTGATTTTTACAAAAAAGAGAAAATTCATTTGTTTAAGAAGAAATAATTATTTCATACTTGCTTTTGTTCGTACTAAATAATTAATCATTTGGGAACAAATATTCTAATAACCTTTTAATAATTTGTTGATTTACGAATTGTGGAGGAACGATGCGAAAAGTTTTTTTTGCACTTTTAACAATTTCTTTAATTTTTACCGGCTGTTCCGCTTACAAAGAAATTTCACCTAATCCTGAAATAAATCCCGCTATCGACGGCTATAAAAAAATTATTGATAAAAAAGAAAATTTCGAACTTGAGAAAGGGAAAAAATATTACCTCGTTTTCAAAAAGCCTTCCCGACCCAATGTTTATTTGATGATAAAAAACAATATAAAGCCTTATTCCGAATATTATTTTACCGGTAAATTCCTTAAAGAAACGGGTTACAAAAAAATAGCCGATTTAACACCCGACGAAAAAAATTTAAGTGTTTTTCCGCTCGATACTTTGCACAAAAATTTTTATTGGGTAATTGAAAAGATTAATAAAGACACACTACTTTACGCAAAGTATCGCTATATCGATGCGTGGCGATTTGGTTTTGAACGCGACTACCAAAACGAGAAACGAAATTTCGAAAAATACAAAGTCGATAGAAGAATTTACGACAAGGTAGATATTTCGCAAAAACTCACGAAAATGGTAAAACATCTATCATTGTTAAAATCTTCTTTCGATAGTTTAACGTTTATCAAAAAACGTGTTGAAGATTTGGAAAGATACTTCCCTGATGAATATAGAAGTGCGAAAGACAAGGATTACAAAAAATATTTGCTTTTTGCTAACGACGTTGAAGAAGAATTTAATTATCAAAGAAGAACGCTTGAACTTTTAACCGTACTTACAAAATTAAAAGAATCCGAAAATCAACCCGAGTTGTTTTTAGAAAACGTAGGCAATTTCGATAAATTTTTGTTTGGCAATAATGCAGTTGATAAAAATCTGAAAAACAAAATAAAAGAAATAATTTCTTCGCGATTAAATGATATTGAAGATTACTACGAGAAAATTATTCTAAAAAAAATTGACGCAGAGCCTTTTAATATTACACCTCCGTTAAGCGAGGTAAAAAATCTTTTTGCAAAAGTTTATGGATTTGTTCCACAAAAAATTGCTGAGTACGAATTGTTCTTTAAGCTATTCGATAAACAAGCCAATTTGCTAAAAGAATTTCTCGGAAGCCAAAGTAAACTTGGTGCATATTTACGTAAAACTCCGAAATGGTTACCCAATCGATTTTTCGACAAGGCGCTCGAAATTATTTCGGAAATGGGGAAAAACTTGCCCGAGGTTCATCCGACCGATTTCAGAAATTTCAAATCCTACACTTGTGTAAATATTTTGTACGAGAAAGCCAAAAGTCTGAAACGCAAGCTGCGTAAGCTCGAACGCGAATTTAAGGAATCGAAATATGCGGTAATTCAAATAAATAATTACAAAGCAAATGATAACATTGGCGAAATTATTTCGCTACTTCGCTCGAACAAAAC
>CAYZGB010000102.1:0-7935 GCA_964477915.1 uncultured Melioribacter sp.
GGCAAACCGGTTGCCATTGCTTCCATTATTACATTTGGAATTCCTTCCTGATCTCCGTTTTTTGCAGTTACACTGTGGTGAACAAAAACATCAGCTTGTTTAAATAAATTGCGAACTTGTTCTTGATTTACAAGCCCGAGGAATTTCACAGATTTGTTTAACCCTAATTTTTCAGCCTCTTTTTTCATCTTAATAAAAAGTTCGCCTTCGCCTCCCAAAATCAATTCAGTATTTTTATGTTTTTTATGAATATCGGCAAAAGCTTGCAATGTGTAAATATGCCCTTTTTTTTCAATGAAATTGGATACTTGCAAGAAGGTGATTTTCTCTCCTTTCTTAAATTTTTCGGAAACAGGTTCACGCTCAACATATTCGAAAAAATCAAGTGGAATTCCGTAATGAATTACAAAGGCTTTTTTCGGCTCTCCGACTTTTTCTCTCAACCGTTTCAACATAAACTGGGACGGTGTAATTATATAAGCCTCGCTAAAAAACATCTTCAAATTATTAACATACGATTTTAATTGAAGCAAATTAGATGCATCGTAACCGTGGAAACTTACAAGTAACTTTTTATTTAGATTTCGTGCAATCTTAAATATTTCAATTGCTCCCGTGCCGAAATGTGCGTGAACAAATTTTATTTTCGGGTTATCTAAAATTTTTGTGAAATATCTTTTTTGAAATGGTCCGAGAAATCTGTAATAATTAAAAAAAATTCTATCGCGTAAAATTTTTTCGTAAAATTTAATCGGGTAAAGTTCCAGTAAGTTTTTCTTTTTCCAATAAATTTTCGGAAACGGAAAATAGACCGTATTTATTGGCTTTGAAGAAACAAGAACGATTTTTTCACCGATATCTTTTGCTTCTTTAAGCTGTCTGTAAATAAACGTTTTGGATGGCGTTAAATAAAGTTCTATGTAAATCGGGATAATCGTTGAATTCATTTCGCTTTGCAAATCAAGTGTTTTCTCCACATTTCATTCAATTTTACTAATAAAATTTTAAATAGAAACAAATTTATAATTATATAAACCTAAATCCAATAATTAGAAATTCTTCTCCGAAATACGAAATGGTTGGGATAAAATTGGGAATGCATTTGTGGATTAATGTTGGAGGAATTTTTAAATCCTTTTTTAATAAATTTAAATTATGTAAAAATAAAAAGGTCGCAAAGTTTAACCTCTCCCTTAATCCCTCTCCTTACAAGGAGAGGGTTTGGGGTGAGGATGGAAAAATTATGACAATACATTTTAATATATCAGAAATGAAACAACGCCGACGCGAGTTGCGTAACAACCAAACTCCAGCCGAAAAAATTATGTGGGAGCATTTACGGAATAGAAAATTACTTGGAATAAAATTCAGAAGACAATACTCGGTTGATTACTACGTAATTGATTTTTATGCACCATCATTGAAATTAGCAATTGAAATTGATGGGGGAATTCATAATATCCCAGAACAAAAAGAATATGATAAAATTAGAGAAGAGCATATAAAAAATTATGGAATTAAAATACTTAGAATAAAAAACGAAGAAATATTCGAAAATTTACATAATGTTTTATCACGCATCGAAGAAACAATAAAATCAATTAGTTCGTGAATTCGTGGCGATGAGGTTTAGGTTATTATTTCGTTAAACCTTTTCCAATACAGCAAACGCGATGGCGTAATTTTTTTCGTGACTTAATGAAATTTTAATCGATTTCCCATCGGAAATATATTCCGCGAACTTCCCGAACAAACGAACTTCGGGCTTTCCGTTTTCGTTATTGATTATTTCAATATCCTTCCAATTAAATCCATCGTTGCAACAATCTGCAAGTGCTTTTACAACCGCTTCTTTTGCGGCAAAACGTGCTGCAAGGTGTTGAAATTTATTTTTCTTCGGAAGCGAATAATCCAATTCCGCTTGAGTGAAAATTTTGTTTAAGAATTTTTCACCGTATTTCTCAACTGATTTTTTTATTCTTTCAATTTCTACAATATCCGTCCCAACCCCTATTATCATTGGATTTCCTCAATTATTTTCTCGGCAAGTTTAATAAAATAAGTGTTTTCGCCAACCTCGAACCATTTGATTCTTTCGTCTTTACCGAACCAAGTTAATTGTCTTTTTGCATAACGCCGAGTGTTCCGTTTGATTAATTCAATCGCTCTTTCCAACGAAATATTCCCCTCAAGGAAATCAATAATCTCTTTGTAACCAACAGTATTCAGTGCATTGATGTCCTTACTAAATCCGTTATCAATTATTTGTTTTACTTCTTCAACCAATCCTTGCTCAATCATTTTATCTACACGTCGTTCAATTCTTTCGTAAAGTTTTTTACGTTCCCATTTCAAGCCAAATTGAAAAATAACAAAATCATCTTCTCTTTTATATTCGGCTTGTAATTGCCAAATCGGTTTTCCCGTAATGTGTAGAACTTCCAAGGCACGCATTACACGTTTCCAATTTTGCGGTAACATTTTTGCAGCTGAAACGGGGTCGCGTCTTTTTAGTAATTCGTAAATATATTCTTTACCTCTTTCTTCTCTTAATTTCTTCAATTCCGCACGGTATTCTTCATCGTTCGAAACGTTCTGCAAAATTCCATCGACAATTGCTTTAATATACAATCCCGAGCCACCTACTACAACGGGAATTCTATTTTCGGAATGTAATTTTCTAATAATTTCAAGTGCTTCGTTTTCAAATTCTCCCGCGTTGTAATTTTCTTCTATTTCGAGATTATCGATAAAATGATGCTTTACAGCGGCAAGTTCTTCCGGTGTTGGCTTTGCCGTTCCGATATTCATCCCTTTGTAAAATTGACGGCTATCTGCTGAAATGATTTCGCTGTTTAATTTGCGGGCTACGTTAATTCCTAATTCCGTCTTGCCCGAAGCCGTTGGCCCAACTATTACAATTATTCTTCTTTCCATCCGTTTTTACCGATAAGCGGAACAAATCTGAAATTAGGGTATTCTTTTATTTCAAAATCGTCGTCGGAATTTTTTATCAAAAATTTCATTTTCTGAGAAGCGCGATTGCCGACGGGAATGACCATACGTCCACCGGTTTTAAGTTGTTTTTTCAGTGCTTCGGGAATTTGAGGCGAGCCTGCGGTTACAATTATTTTATCGTAAGGTGCGTATTCGTTCCAACCGATTGTGCCGTCGCCGTATTTCATAATTATTTTGTAATTGAAATTATCGAGCAAATTCAATGTTCTATTGTAAATATCGAGCGTGCGTTCCACCGAATAAACGATTGCACCTAATTCCGCAAGCACTGCGGCTTGGTAACCGGAACCGGTTCCTATTTCGAGAATTTTATCGCCGGGTTGAACGTTTAATAATTCGGTCATAAAAGCAACAGTGTAAGGCTGCGAAATTGTTTGTCCCGAACCAATCGGAAGCGGCACGTTTTCGTATGCACGATGTTGTAATTCGGGCGGGATGAATTTTTCGCGAGGAACATTTGCAATCGCTTGCAAAACACGTTCGTTAGCAATTCCCATTTCGCGTAATTCGTCAATCAAATTTTCTGCAAAAGCGTTTTTCATTTTCAAATGTATTTGTGTAGTTCAAGAATTATTTTATCCGTCGCACCGATATTTTCTTTTACGTAGTTGGCGGAAATTTCGCCTAATTTATCTCGCTCTTTTTTATTAAGCAAAAGAAACCGCAACTTTTTGTAAGCTTCTTTTTTGTCCTTAACAATAATTCCAGAACCGAGTTCTACAAGTTCGTTTGCTTCGCGACTTGTTTCAATTTTCGGTCCGAACAAAACCGGCACGCCAAAAACAGCCGGTTCAAGAACATTGTGTATTTGCTTGAAACTTCCGCCGACGTAAGCAATATCGGCATAGTAATAAAGCGAAAGCAAAATTCCGATTGAGTCAACAATAATTATTTTTTCACCATTGTAATTTCTCATCTCGGAAAAGCGGATTGTATTGTATTTATTGCGGAAGAAATTCTCAACGCCTTCGATGTGCGATTGCGTAGGTTCGTGAGGAACTACAATTGTAACAAAATCGTAGCCGAAATCGTAAAGCTTTTCAATTGCAGGAAACAAAACATTTTCGTCCGCTTCCCACGAACTTCCGATAATAAACACATCGCGATTGTTGAAAATATTTTCGTCGAGTAAATTTTTCTTTTTCGCTTCAAGGCTCTTTCCGTAAACGCGATCGAAACGCGTATCGCCCGCAACGTCAATAATTTCGGGCATTACACCGATTTTGAGAAAATTTTCTTTATCTTTTTCGGAAACCGTAAGTATGCGGGAAAGTTTATTGTAAAGCGTTCTGTAAAAGCTTTTTACAATTCCGATTGTTTCCGTCCTTGAAGCACGCAAAGTAGCATCGACAAGAAAAACGGGAATTTTACGCTTCTCTAAATTGATTAAAAGATTTGGCCAAATATCGTATCGCATAAAAACAACAAGCGATGGACGAACAAGAGTAAGAAATCTTTTAATCAAATAAGATTTATCAAAAGGCAGATAAGTAATAATATCGGCAAATGCGTAATGCTTTGAGTTTTCGTAACCGGAAGGCGAAAAGAATGTAACCATAATGTTGTAAACACCAAGTGAATGTAATTTTTCGATTATCGGTTTGGCTTGTTCAAATTCGCCCATTGAAGAAGCGTGAAACCAAACTAATCTTTTGTGTGAATCAAGGTCTTGAATTTCCAAAATTATTTTTTCGAAAATCCGTTTTCGTCCTTCTATTGCTTTGCGTGCTTTTTCGTTGAAGAGCGAATACAAATTCATCAGAAATGAAAAAAGCGGTAGTAAAATGTAATCGTATATTAATAAATAAAATTTAATCATTCTTATCCACAAAGTTCATTATTTGATTAAAAACAAATTCCGGCTTTAATTCCAACATACATTTGAAATGTTTTTTCAGACATTTCGAGCGTCCTATGTGCGAACAAGGTCTGCAAGATAAAGAATTATTTTCTAACAATAAACTTTTTCGTGCAAATGGGGTAAAACCGAATTCCTTAACGGACGAACCGAAAATAGCGATTACAGGTGCCCCAACCGCGGTAGCAAGATGCATTAATCCGGTATCGTTGCAAACGGCGACCGAGCAAGTTGATAATTCCCTTGCCGTTTCAAATAAATCATTTTCGGTTACTTTATTTATTGCACCGGAATTACTCGCAATTTTTTCGCACAAATTCGCATCATCTTTCCCACCAAGCAGATGGACATCAAAGCCTTGATTTTCCAGTAGTTTGGCAAGTTCAATAAAATATTCCACCGGATATCTTTTGGTAAAATGTTTTGCCCCCGGACAAAAACAAATCTTATTATTGACCGGCTTAAGCGTTGCAACACCTTCCGGCAAATAAAAATTAAAATCATCCGGCGTTACTGTTAATTTACTTGAAATTGTTGAAGCGTAAAGTTGTGCAACGTGATTAATCTTGCTAAATAGATTTATTTTAAAATGAACAAGCAAAAATTTTTTGAAATTTGGCTTGCTATAAGAAACGTGTGGTAAATTCAAAATATTAATAATTTGTTTTGAGCGGTGGTTGTTCTGTAAGTCAACAATAAATTCGTAATAGTTTTTCGGTAAGTCGTCTAAAATCTTTTCGGGTTCTTCTTTTTCGTATTCGTAAACATTTTTTACTGCGGGATGATATTTTACGGCATCGGAAAAATTTTTATTTACAATAAAGCCAATTTCTTTCTCGGGAAATTTGTTACGGATTTTAGTTAAAGTCGGAAGCGTAAGTAAAACATCTCCAAGGGAACTTAATCTTATAAATAAAATTTTATTTGAAGAATTAAAAACATTTTCCATTTAAAACTTTCGAACCGTAAAAATTTATTAAAGAATTAAAATAAATTTAATTAAATTGTTAATTTAAATAACGTCAATTATTGAGACAGTGCCAGTGC
Source organism: uncultured Melioribacter sp. (assembly GCA_964477915.1). Taxonomy (GTDB): domain Bacteria; phylum Bacteroidota; class Ignavibacteria; order Ignavibacteriales; family Melioribacteraceae; genus WGAL01. Next base: position 5,924 of record CAYZGB010000102.1, read on the forward strand.
TTAATTTTATATCATTCTTTGCAATTGCTATTATTTTAGCGGACGAGTTAATCACATTAATCTATACTGCTGTTGAGGTTTTGGGTGGTCTCGCATTTGTTGTTCTATTTTTATCCTATATTTTGCATAAAATTAAAACCTCAAATAAACCGAAAGTTTATGAAACCAGTGTGGATAAAAAGAACGAATTAAAAATGATTGTTAAAGATGATAAGCACAAAAAGGTAATTGTAAAAGGTGCATTATCTACAAAAGAATCTAAGAAATCAAAAACGTCAGTAAGTTCCTCTTCCCGTTCCAAACCGTCATCTTCGTCTTCTCGTCGTTCTGGTGATAAAGAAATTAAAAGACACAGAAGCTCCAGATCTTCTTCCAAAAATAAAATAAGTTCGAGAGCAAAAGAAATTAAGCGTTCGAACAGAGCAAAAAAAATGCCCGGAAGAGATACGAGAATCCATATCTTAAATAAACTTTCCAATACAACACAAGAAGAAAAACCTAAAAATCAAGACTCTTCCTCTTCTTCCAAAAAGTTTTATGATATTACAAGTACCGAGGACTGATTATTTAGTTTTTTATCCGTAAACCGTGGTAAATAAATTCTCAACAAGCAGAATGTTTAGCAAAAGTTGAAATTCTTTAATATTTGAAGAAAATCCCCTCATCATTTGGCTTGCTTTATTCCATGGGATGATAATTTCACTTTAATTAGATCTGCCTACTCTTAAACTTTATTCTATTTAAGACATAAATCAAAATACCACAATTGAGATGAAGTAATAATATCAGCTTAAATAAAAATCTTTTGTGAAATTTTCATTAAATTTATTTATTCAAACAAAAAGAATTGAAGTTGCCGATTATGAAAACATTTACGCAATTTTTAGTTTTGTTACTTTTACTCAACGTGGTTTATTCTGCACAAATTGTAAATCACAATCCCAAATACAATGCGGTCAAGGAAATTGTCAAAATTCCCAAAGGAATGACGTACGAAGAATTTATGAAAGTACAACGCGAACTCGATTGGAAAAAGATTTTTGCTGCAGCTTTAATTCCCGGATACATTCATTATTATGCCGGGCACGAATCCGAAGCGTGGGGAATTTTCGCTTTTAGAATGGTTGGCGGTGCGTTAATCGGTTTTGCTATGTACGACCAACTTCGCTACACAAACGGATTTACTTTTGTTCAGGAAGGTTTAACCGACGAACTTCAAAAAAGAAGTCAGAGAAATTTTGTGATTTTTTCAATCGGAATAATTATGAATATGCTTGGCTACGGATACGATTGGGCACACGGCGATTGGATTATTGAACACGAACGCGATGCTATTTATTTTAAGTACGGAATAAAAAAGAATAAACAATTAGGACTAATGTACAATCCTGATTTTCACGTTGTGGGACTTAATTATTCATTCAAATTTTAAAGTTGAGGAATTATGAAAAACAAATTTTTTCTAACAGTTCTTATCATTTCACTATTGCTTTTTACCGTAAATAGTTCTGCCCAGCGAAGAGAAAAAATTGCAAAAGCTGATAGTGAAACGGAAAATTTTCAAAGAGAAAAATTTGACCCGAACAGAAATCCGTTTGAAGATTTAAATAAAGCAATAAAAATTGCCGAAAAAGAAAATAAAAGAATAATTCTTGATGTTGGTGGAGAGTGGTGTATTTGGTGTCATCGAATCGATAAGTTTCTTCACACCGATGAAGAGATTGACGAATTTATCAAGAATCACTACATTTTTGTTAAAGTTAATTACAGCCGAGAAAATAAAAACGAAAAATTCCTTTCTCAATACCCCAAAATAAAAGGTTATCCTCACTTTTTCGTTCTCGATTCCGACGGGAAATTCCTTCATTCGCAAGATACCGGTTTGCTTGAAGAAGGAAAATCTTACTCAAAATCTAAAGTAATGGAATTTCTGCGTAAATGGGCGAAACCATAATCAAAGAAGAGAACAAAAAATATTTCAGCACACTCGATGTTTCGCTTGTTGCAATTTC
>CAYZGB010000103.1:0-7710 GCA_964477915.1 uncultured Melioribacter sp.
TCGGGATTTAATTTCAATTCGTCTTGACGAGGCAAACGCGTAAAATTTTCCTCTTCGGTAGATGCGGCGATATTTACTTCGCCCACACGTTTTGCTTCTTTAACCGCTTTTTTCGACCAAGCACCGGTTACAATGTAATCCGCTTTTTTTGTAGGATTCATAAGGTTTAGCGGCACCATCGAAAATTGCAACGTCGCTCCGCCTTGTAAAAACAATATGTGATAATTTTCAGGAATATCGAGAAGTTTACGCAAATCGTTTTGTGCTTCTTTAATAATATCATCAAATGTTTTTGAGCGGTGGCTCATTTCCATTACAGACATTCCCGCATCGCCGTAAACAAGCATTTCCTCTTGTGCTTGTTTCAAAACTTCTTCTGGAAGTACTGCGGGACCAGCGCTAAAATTGAAAACTCTCTTTTTCATTTTTATTTTCCTTTCCTTTATTCAAAATCAAATTTCGTGAATTAATAACCCGTCGCGTAATTTCGGTTCGAACCAAGTCGATTTCGGGGGCATCGTTTCGCCCGCATCAGAAATATTAATCAAATCATCAACCGTTACCGGATACATTGAAAACGCAACTTTGAATTTTCCGCTGTTTACAAGTCTTTCCAATTCTTCCGTACCACGAATTCCACCAATAAAATCAATACGTTCATCGGTTCTCGGATCTTTTATACCAAGCACAGGATCAAGTAAATAATTTTGAAGAATACTTACATCCAAATTTCCACCAACGGTATTCGCTTCTTTTACATTGGAATTTGGACGTAGCAAATACCATTTCCCGTTCAAGTACATTTTAATATCTCTTTTGCCAAGCGGATTTGGGCTTTCAGATTCGGAAACGAAGAAATTTTCTTTTACCTTTTCAATAAACTCTTCTTCTGTCAAATCGTTAAGATCTTTAACAACACGATTATAAGGCAATATTTGAAGTTGCTCGGCAGGAAACAAAACCGCAATAAAGTAATTGTACTCTTCCAATCCGGTGTGATTTGGATTTTCGTTCATCATCACTTTTTGAGCTCTGCTTGCACTTGCCGCGCGGTGGTGTCCATCGGCAATGTAAAGATTTTCAACTTGTCCAATTTCATATGCAATAATATCATTGAATTTTTCAGGCACAATCCACACAGTGTGGCAAATGCCATCCGAAGCAGTAAAATCATAAACAGGGATTTCATTTTCAACAACTTCGCTTACAATTTCGTTCACCTTATCAACACCGCGATAAGTTAAAAACACAACACCTGTTTGTGCACGCGTTGTTACAATGTGATTAGTTCTATCGTCCTCTTTTGCCTTGCGTGTTTTTTCGTGTTTTTTTATTACGTCGTTATCGTAATCCTTTACCGAAAAAGTTGCGGTAATTCCCACTTGCGAATGCTCGCCCATTATTTGGCGATAAAGATAAAACCTATCAGCATCATCTTGAATTAACGGTGCTTTTTCTTTTAATCGCAAATAATTTTCGCGAGCCTTTTTGTAAACATCAGGTGAATACGGTGAAACATCATCGGGTAATTCAATTTCGGAACGAGTTACTCGTAAAAAATTAAGTTCGTTTCCTTCCGCTTCTTTTTTTGCTTCTTCGCGATTTACAACATCATAAGGAACGCTTGCAACTTTATCAACAACTTCGGGAACGGGTCTTACTGCTTTGAAAGGTCTAATTATAGCCATAATTTCTTAACCTTAATTTAATTCAAAAATTAGCTGAACATCTCTTTAGATTTTTCGGAAGTAAGAATATAATCGTAAATTTCTTTTTCTTGTGGAGTAACATTATTTACATCGGATTTAATCGCAAAAATCTTTGTCATTCCACTTTCACGAAAATGCTTGATTTTTGAGGCTAAAAGTTTTTCGTTAAGTAATGGTAAGTTTTCACCGAGAATAACGGTTTTAGGTTTGTACTTCATAAAAAGCTTTAATCCGTCTGCTCCGTTATCTGCCGTAACAACTTTAAAATTTGATTTTAATTTATTAGTCAAATCTCTAACAAAATTTTCATCCGTAGAAACAATTAAAAACTTATCTTTATTCGGTTCATCATCAATAAAAGTCTCAGCCTTTTCTTCTTTCGTCTTTTTCCTTTTTCTAAGAATATCAAAAAATTCCTTAATACGATTATATGTGTGTTCATAAAGCAAAGGTTTTAGCATATAATCCAAAACTCCCATGCTCATCACCCTTGCCACAATTTCTTTTTCGGAAACTGCACTTAAAACAATTACCGGAATATCTTTTAATTTTTCATCCTGACGTAAGGCTTGTAAAACTTCTACTCCGTCCATTACCGGCATTGTAATATCCAAAAATATTACTTCAGCATCGAACCCTTTTAATTTAGAAAGAGCATCGGCTCCATCGGTAGCTTGCTGCACTGTACATGCAAATTTCTTAGAAAGCAATCTACTGAGAAATAACCTTACGTTTGGATCATCGTCAACAATTAGTACATTAAACATAACTTCCTGCTAAATTTTTTATCTTAAAATTTACAAAAAAAGCAGTTAATTATCCAATTTATAAATTGTACGAAGTGTAATCCTTGATTCAATTGTCAAAAGTAAATTGCCAGGAATTCACGAATTAAATCGAATGTTTTTTTTAAACTCCGAACGAAATTGTATTTCGTTCGGAACTAATGCACGAAACTTTGTTTCGTTAAGTTGATTTTTAGGTTTCGCTCCTACGGAGCTTTAATTTTCCCTCTCTCTTTATACTACAAAGGTTTCGTCCCTACGGGACTTTTTCAATTATGAATTTTCTCTGTGTCCTCTGTGGTTTAAGAAGGTTGAAAGTTTAAAAAATTAAAAGTACATAAAGTTCTTGCTCTTGTCATTGATATCCCTTGCGACCTAACGGTAGCCAGGGCGTGGCAATCTTTGTGCAAGCGACGTAACAAGGATTTGAAATTTGTTTATTAATACACACTACGTGATTTTGTTAATTGTTAATTGTTCGATAAAGTCTTATTTTTAAAAATTAAATACATTTATTAAATAAAGATAAAACGGAGGAAAAATGTCTCTTAAAGTAGGAATTAACGGATTCGGAAGAATCGGAAGACTTGTTTTCAGAAGAAGTATGCAGCTCGGGGGAGTTGAATTTGTCGGCATCAACGATTTAACCGACGCAAAAACCTTGGCTCACCTTCTTAAATACGATTCGGTTCACGGAAAATACCCCGGCGAAGTTTATGCAGAAGGCGATTATATTGTAGTTGACGGACAAAAAATTAAAGTTACCGCAGAAAAAGATCCTGCAAACTTAAAATGGGGTGAACTCGGTGTTGATGTTGTAATTGAATCGACCGGTGTGTTCAGAACCCGCGAATTGTGTATGAAACACATCGAAGCAGGTGCAAAAAAAGTAATTTTAACAGTACCGCCAAAAGGCGAAGTTGACGCAACGGTTGTGCTTGGTGTAAATGATCATATTTTAACCGGCAACGAAAAAATCGTATCGAACGCTTCTTGTACAACAAACTGCCTCGCCCCGATGGTTAAAGTTTTGAACGATAACTTCGGCATTGAAAAAGGTTTGATGGTTACTGTTCACTCGTACACAAACGACCAAAGACTTTTGGATTTACCACACAAAGATTTACGCAGAGCAAGAGCAGCCGCTACTTCAATTATTCCCACAACAACCGGCGCTGCAATTGCTGTAGGGAAAGTAATTCCCGAACTTAACGGAAAACTCGACGGCTATTCATTACGCGTTCCAACACCCGACGGTTCAATTACCGATTTAACCGCAACTTTGAAACGCGAAGTTACCGTTGAAGAAGTAAACGAAGCATTCAAAAAAGCATCCGAAAACGAGCTTAAAGGAATTTTGGAATATTCCGACGAACCGCTTGTTTCGGTTGATATTGTTGGCAATCCGCATTCCAACATTTTCGATAGCCTTTCGACAATGGTTCAAGGCAATATGGTTAAGGTTGTCGGCTGGTACGATAACGAATGGGGATATTCCTGCCGCGTAGTTGATTTAATGAAAAAAATATCCGAATAATTTTCGGAATTAAATATTGAAGCCGTTTCGTAAACTTTCGGAACGGCTTTTCTTTTATTTGCTTAAAAGCAAGGAGTAAAAAATGAGAAAACTTACTATTGACCAACTCGATTTAAAAGATAAAAGAGTTTTAACCCGCGTCGATTTTAACGTTCCGCTTGACGAAAACGGCGAAATTACCGACGATAGAAGAATCGTTGCCGCGCTTCCTACAATCGAAAAAATAATTAACGACGGTGGAAAAGCAATATTAATGAGCCACTTGGGAAGACCGAAAGGCGAACGCAAACCCGAATTTTCGCTTGCCCCAGTTGCCAAAAGATTAAGCGAACTTTTGGGCAAAGAAGTAATTTTTGTTGACGATTGCATCGGCGAAAAAGTAAAAAAAACAATTGATGAAATGAAATCGGGCGACGTTGTTCTTCTTGAAAACCTACGTTTTTACAAAGGCGAAACTAAAAACGACCCCGAATTTGCCAAACAACTTGCCGAACTTGGCGATATTTACGTAAACGATGCTTTCGGAACTGCGCATCGTGCACATGCTTCAACCGAAGGCGTTACGCATTACATCGATAAATGTGCCGCAGGTTATTTGATGCAACGCGAAATTGATTATCTCGGAAACGCAATCGAAAATCCGCGTCGTCCGTTTACAGCGATTCTGGGCGGAGCAAAGGTTTCGGGAAAAATCGATGTAATCAAAAACCTTTTCGATAAAGTGGATTATTTGCTTATCGGAGGCGGAATGGTTTTCACATTCCTAAAAGCGGAAGATTACGAGGTTGGGAAATCACTTGTTGAAGAAGATAAAATCGAATTGGCAAAATCCTTATTAAAAGAAGCCGAAACTAATGAAACCGGTTTTATTTTACCAACCGATGTTGTTTGTGCAAAAGAATTTAGTAACGATTCCCCAGCGGAAGTTTACGAAATTGATAATATTCCGAACGATATGATGGGATTGGATATTGGTCCTAAAACAATTAAAAATTTCAAAGAAATAATTTTGATGAGCAAAACCGTTGTTTGGAACGGACCAATGGGAGTTTTTGAATTTGATAATTTTGCAAAAGGAACAAAAGAAATTGCTGAGACTTTGGCAGATGCAACAGCTTACGGTGCAACTACAATTGTCGGCGGTGGAGATTCCGCTGCGGCAATTAAAAAATTCGGATTGGAACACGGAGTAACTCACGTTTCCACCGGGGGTGGTGCTTCGCTTGAATTTTTGGAAGGAAAACCTTTACCCGGAATTGAAGCATTAACAGATGTGTAAAATCTCAAATCATTTTAAAATAAAAAAAGGAACGTAGCGCTTTACGTTCCTTTTTTTATTTGGGAGCTGCTTGTTTACTTATTTTTTGAAAGAGAAGATATATTTTCCAAAAGCTTGATTGCAACAAGAAGAATAAATCCAATTAAGGATAATAACACATCATTAAAATCGATGAAAAACGCTTGTTGAACACCAAATGCAAATGCTACAAATTTTGTGATAACCAATACTGAGAAGAAAACCGCAAATCCGAATAAACCGCTACCTAACGGTTCAACAATAAATTTATTGAAGAAGTTTTTCACTCCCTCAAAATTTTTCGCTTTTGCTTGCGAACTAATTTGTTGTGTCGAATATGTTTTCATTTTCTCCCCTTTCTTATTTTGTTCATCCGCAATATAAAATCAATAGAATGGTAAAGTTGTGATAAGTCTCACAATGCCCGCAAATATTGATTTACAGCACATTAATAAAATCAGCTATCTATTCCATAATTCCCTATCCAAACTTCGATATTGAATTGCCTCGGCAACGTGTTGCGGAAGAATATTTTCCGATTGTTCCAAATCGGCAATTGTTCTGCTTACTTTCAAAATTCTATCGTATGCACGAGCCGATAATCCCAATTTTGTTATTGCGTTTCTTAAAAGTTCTTCGCCGTGTTTATCAAGTACACAATACCTGTCAATTTCTTTTCTGCTCATATCGGCATTTTTATGAATTTGCGAGTTGTTCCCGAATCTCATATATTGAATTTCCCTTGCTTTTATTACTCTTTTTCGTATCTCGGCTGATGTTTCCCCTTTTTTCTTTGAACTTAATTCATTGTAATTAATTGCAGGAACTTCAATTTGAATATCAATTCTATCGAGCAAAGGTCCGGAAATTTTTCCAAGATAACGTTGAATTGAGTTTATGCTACAAGTGCATTCGTGGTTTGGATCTGTTAAATATCCGCAAGGACAAGGATTCATAGCAGCGGCAAGCATAAAATTTGCCGGAAATTCAACCGAAATTTTAGAACGGCTGATTACAACTCTGCCGTCTTCCATTGGTTGGCGTAAAACTTCGAGAACGTTTTTTTTAAATTCGGGAAGTTCATCCAAAAACAAAACCCCGTGATGTGCAAACGAAACTTCACCGGGCTTTGGGTACGAACCGCCTCCTATTAACGCAGCATCCGAAACCGTGTGATGCGGACTTCGAAATTGGCGTTCGGTTATTAATCCCAAAGAAGAATCGAGCATTCCGGCAACAGAATAAATTTTAGTTGTTTCAAGTGCTTCTTCAAATGTTAATGGCGGTAAAATGGATGGAATTCTTTTTGCCAACATTGTTTTTCCCGAGCCGGGAGGTCCAATCATTAAAATATTGTGTCCGCCCGCAGCTGCAACTTCTATTGCACGTTTAACTATCTCTTGACCTTTCACATCCGAAAAATCAAGGGAGTATTTATTGATAATGTTAAAAATTACTTCTTTGTCAACTTTTACCGGTTCGAGTTTAATTTCTCCATTCAAAAATTCAACAACTTCTTTTAACGTTGGAAGTGTGTAAATCTCTATTCCGTCAACAACCGCTGCTTCTTTTGCCGAAGCCGGTGGAAGAATTATTCTTTTTATTTTTTCATTTCTTGCCTTAACTGCAATTGATAATGCACCGCGTATTTTACGTAATTCCCCTTGTAGAGAAAGTTCCCCAAGGAACAAAGTATCTTCAAGACTTTCCTCTTTAATTTCGCCCATTGCAGTTAGCAATCCCAATGCTATCGGCAAATCGAAAGCGCTACCTTCTTTTTTTATATCGGCGGGAGCAAGATTAACTGTAATCTTTTTACGCGGGAAACTAAATCCCGAATTACGAATTGCCGCATTTACTCTTTCCCTACTTTCCTTTACTGCGTTATCGGGTAATCCAACAATATTAAAATGCGGAACATTTTTTTCGTAATGAGTTTCAACTTGAACAATGTAAGCATTAATACCAAAAGTTGCACCGGAGAGAACTTTGGAATACACATTTACCCCCAGTTTTAAAGTTAAAAATTAGAACATTACGTTTGCTGTAATAGTGTAAGTATTAAATGATTTTTCGCCTTCTTCTTTATCAAATAAATTATGCATATTGTATTTTGCAACAAGTTCAACATCGATTATTGGGAGCCAAGTAAACTTTGCTCCAAGTCCAACAGCAAGTCCGTTTCTCGATGCCGCATCAATTTGATAGGAGGTGGAATTTACTTTTAGAGTTCCTTTATTCCATTTTGTGTGAAGATAATCCGCAGCAAGGAAAAGTTTTAACGGACCAGGGATAAATGTAAGCTCGGCACCACCGGCAAAAGTAATCATTGTTTGCGAAAATTCTACGCTCGCACCTTGGTAACTTCCCGAGCTCGACATT
>CAYZGB010000104.1:0-7674 GCA_964477915.1 uncultured Melioribacter sp.
ATTTAATGTAATTTATATCATTAGAACTTAATCCCGATATTATTCTTTACTACCATGTCTTGACATTTTTTTTGATTTTTCGTATAATGAAATAGATATAAAATTTTTATCCAATTCTTTTTTGTTTTTACACAATATGAATAAAAGGTTACTAAAAAAACATACCGCAATTTTTAACCACCAAATTAACATATTCCTTCACGCATTAAGACAAAATTTTTTATTTCATTTATATATGTATCTCCATTATAAGCAACAAATACAACCGGAATATTTCTTTCCTTAAAACATTAGTTGCTTTATCCTTAATTAATAATAATCAATAATTAAAAGGAGGTACTATGGCTGATGAAGTACGCATTGCCGATACCACAGCCAATCCCGCACCGTTAGGTTTAATGGGATTTGGTATGACAACTGTTCTTCTAAACTTGCACAATGCCGGCATTTATCATCTCGGAACGATGATACTTGCAATGGGCATCTTTTACGGAGGTATGGCTCAAATTTTTGCCGGATGGATGGAATGGAAAAAAGGCAATACATTCGGCACAACTGCATTCACTTCTTATGGTCTTTTCTGGGAAACTCTCGTATTCTTATTGTTAATGAAAAAACTCGGTTGGTGGGATGGTCCAGCCGAAGGAGCGATGGTTGCTTATCTATTTATGTGGGGTCTCTTCACATTTGCACTATGGATTGGAACGCTAAAACACAACAAAGCATTGCAAGTTGTATTTCTAACATTGTTTATTCTTTTCTGGCTACTTGCAATTAAAGATGCCACCGGAAGTGCAATTGTTGGAACAATTGCCGGATGGGAAGGAATATTCTGTGGTTTCTCCGCTATTTATCTTGCTCTTGCCCAAGTGTTGAATGAAACATACGGAAAAGTAGTATTGCCAATTGGCGACTAAAAAATAATCAAATTTTTGTTAACAAAACTAGGGAGAAAAATCTATGGCTGATGAAAATCTTAATAATCAAGGTGATAGCGTTTCTGAAGCGCAAATAGCGGTACACTGGAAAGAAGAAGAATATTACGAACCGCCGGTAAGTTTTATTGCTCAGGCAAATATGACCGATGAAAATATACTCGAACGTTTCGGCGAAGATAACTTTCCAAATTGCTTTAAAGAATACGCCGATATGCTCGACTGGTATGAATATTGGCATACAATTCTTGATGATAGTAACCCACCGTTTTTCAAATGGTTTGTTGGTGGAAAAATTAACGCATGCTACAACTGCGTTGATAGACATTTACCGAAATACAAAAACAAAACTGCTATTCATTACGTTCCCGAACCGGAAGATGAACCAATTCAACACATTACTTTCCAAGAACTTTACAGACGTGTAAACGAACTTGCAGCATTGTTGCAAAGTTACGGATTAAAAGCCGGTGATACGGTTACTTTGCATATGCCGATGATTCCCGAACTTGCAATTACAATGCTTGCTTGTGCAAGAATTGGTGTAATTCACTCGCAAGTTTTCTCGGGATTTTCCGGTAAGGCTGCTGCCGATAGAATTGTTGACGCAAAGAGTAAATTCTTAATTACTGCCGATGCTTATTACCGTGGCGGAACGTTACTCGACCACAAAGAAAAAGCCGACATCGCAGTTGCTGAAGCTGAAAAAGAAGGACAACACGTAGAAAAAGTATTGATTTGGCAACGTTATCCTGGTAAATATTCCGCTAAAACTCCACTTGTTGAAGGTCGTGATGTAATTCTTAACGAAGAATTGAAGAAATTCTATCACAAAGAAGTTGAACCGGTTAAACTAAATTCCGAAGATACACTTTTCTTAATGTACACTTCTGGAACAACCGGTAAACCGAAAGGTGCTCAACATTCAATCGGTGGTTATTTGTCCTACGTAACCGGTACTTCGAAATACATCCAAGATATTCATCCCGAAGATGTTTATTGGTGTATGGCTGATATCGGTTGGATTACCGGACACTCTTACATTGTTTACGGACCTTTGGCACTTGCAGCCTCAACCGTTATTTTCGAAGGTGTTCCAACTCATCCCGACGCCGGACGTCCTTGGAGAATTGCCGAAGAATTGAACGTCAATATTTTCCACACTTCACCTACGGCAATTCGTGCATTACGTCGTTTGGGTGAAGAAGAACCGAAAAAATACAATTATCATTTCAAACATATGACGACTGTTGGTGAACCGATTGAGCCGAACGTATGGCGTTGGTACTACGATGTAATCGGCAAGAGAGAAGCTGTAATTGTTGATACGTGGTGGCAAACCGAAACCGGAGGTTTCTTATGCTCAACAGTTCCAGCTATTCATAAGATGAAACCCGGTAGTGCAGGTCCCGGAATGCCCGGAATTTATCCTGCAATTCTTGATGACGAAGGAAATCCGTTACCGGCTGGAAGTAACAAGGCTGGAAATATTGTAATTCGTAATCCTTGGCCGGGTAGAATGCTAACAATTTGGGGTGATGACGAACGCTTTGTAAATCAATATTACAAACGCTTTAACAAAGACCCCGAAAGTAAAGATTGGCACGATTGGCCTTACTTTGCAGGCGATGGCGCTGTGGAAGCACCTGACGGATACTTCAGAATCCTTGGACGCATTGACGACGTAATTAATGTTGCCGGTCACCGTCTCGGAACTAAAGAACTTGAGTCTGCTGCGCTTATGGTTGAAGAAGTTGGCGAAGCGGCTGTTGTTCCTGTTCCAGATCCTATTAAAGGTGTTAAACCTCACGTATTTGTTTCGCTTAAACCTGGATTTGAAGCAAGCAAGGAAATTGAAGATAAAGTAACGAATATGCTTTCTACGGAAATTGGTCCTATTGCAAAACCAGGTAAAGTATGGATTGTTCCCGATATGCCGAAAACACGTTCCGGTAAAATTATGCGTCGTGTACTTGCTGCAATCGCAGCCGGTAAAGATCCCGGTGATACCACTACACTTGCAAATCCGCAAGTTGTTGACGAAATTCAGAAGATGGCAGAAGGCTAAAACATTTTCTTTTTCGGAATTTAAGGGGTTCATTCGAACCCCTTATTTTATTATATTTTGTTTGTTATTATTTTTAATAAAGGATTGAAATGTTTAAGATTATTACCGAGGGATTCGATTACATCGAACACATTCTACTAAAAAACGGCGAAGGTGTAACTTTTCGTTTGGCAACCGAAAAAGATTTTCCGGCTGTTAAAAAATTTATGAACTCCGTTTCCAAAAGAAGTTTACGAATGCGTTTTATGGCAGCTATAAACGAAATTTCCGATCAAACCGTGGAAATGATGTGCAAAGGTTCATTGAAGGAAGTGGCTTGTATGCTTGCTTTTATTGGTGAAGGCGAGGATGAGAAAATTATTGGAATTGGAAATTACATTGCTACCGGAAACGGACGAGTTGCCGAAGTTTCTTTTTTGATTGCGGACGAATATCAAGGTCGAGGTATTAGTTCGCTTTTGCTCGAAAGGTTAGCCGGTGTTGCAATGGCTAACGGATTTATTGAATTTGAGGCGGAAGTATTACCGGAAAATTCACCTATGCTTCACGTGTTCAAAAATTCGGGATTAAAATATCACCAAGTTTGGGGCTGGGAGGCTGTACATATCGAATTGCCGGTAAATAATGGAATTGCTATGTGGAGACGTTCGGAACTTCGCGAACGTGTCGCAACTGCAAACTCACTTATTCCTGTGCTTAAACCTCAAGTAGTTGCAGTTGCCGGTGCTTCCCGTAATAACGATTCGCTTGGAAATATTATTTTTCGCAATATTCTAAATGCCGGTTTTAGCGGAACGCTTTATCCGATTAATCCGCAAGCTAATTCGATTAATGGTGTAAAAGCATATTCATCTTTTTCGGATTTGCCGGAAAAACCGGACTTGGCAATACTTGTTGTTCCTGCCGAAAAAGTTTACGAAGTTGCGGAAAATGCAATAAGTGCGGGAGCAAAAGGATTGGTTGTTGTAAGTGCCGGTTTTTCCGAAGCCGGTGAAGAAGGGAAAAAACGACAGGAAAAACTCGTAGAACTTGTGCGTTCAAAAGGAATTCGTTTGCTTGGACCAAGTTGTTTGGGCTTAATAAATACGAATTCCGAAATCCGTTTAAATGCAAGTCTTTCAAATATCTTTCCACTCGAAGGCTCGGCAGGTTTCTTTTCTCATTCGGCGGCACTTGGGCTTGTAATTTTGGAATACGCAAATAAAAACGGAATTGGGTTTTCTTATTTTGTTTCGGCTGGGAACCGTGCCGATATTTCGGGAAATGATTTATTACAATTTTGGGAAGATGATTCCGATACAAAATTTGCAATTCTCTATTTGGAAACGTTTGGCAACCCTCGTAAATTTACAAGGATTGCGCGGAGAATGTCCTACAAAAAACCGATACTTGCCGTAAAAAGTGCAAAGAGTAAAGCAGGACGCGCCGAAGCCGAGAAAAAAAGCGGATTTAAAAGTGGAAGTTCGGAAGAAGTTAAAACACTATTTCATCAAACAGGAGTTGTAATTGCCGATACTCTCGAAGAGCTTTTTGAAATTGCACTTACGCTTGAATATCAACCTTTGCCGGAAGGCGATAAGGTTACTGTAATTGCAAACTCGGCTGGTATTGCAACACTTTTTGCCGATGCTTCCGAAGCAAATAATCTTAAAATTGTAGATAATGGCGTAATTAATTTAGGAGCGTTTACAACCGCAGAACAATACGAAGAGACAGTTTACAAAGCACTGATTAATGAAGAAACGGATTCTCTTCTTGTAGGTTACGCTTGTGTTGGCAATTGCGATATTCACCCGATAGAATCGGCTATTCACGACGGAGTTTTAAGAGCGGAAAAAGAAACAGGAAAACAAAAGCCCGTACTACTTTGCTTGATGCGTGAAGGAGGTGCTTTGGAAATTAATTCTGCTAAATTCCCAGGTGAATCTCGAATTTACCCAACATACATTTTCCCGGAAGCCGCAGCCCATTCGCTTGGTAAAATTGTTGATTACGTAAGATTTAAAAACGATCCAGCTGGTAATTTGGTTTGGTTCGAAGATGTAAATTCCGCCGAGGCGAGGGAACTTGTAAATTCAATTTTAGAAAAAGTGGACACAAAAGAATTTGAACTCGAAAAAGAAAAAGCAGTAAAAATATTCAAGTATTTTAATTTACCAATTGTAACTGATGAAAAAGAAAAACATATTGTAATTTCCGTAAAACCCGATAATTTATTTGGTCCAATAATTACCGCAAAAACGGATGATGGACAAAAATCGATGAGGTTAACACCGTTAACCGAAAAAGATTTACGAGAAATAAGATCGGAGATTGGTAGAAATCTTAACCCGAAATTTGACGAAATTATCGGTAAGGTCTCTCAAATGATTGAAGAACTCCCTTGGCTTTGGGAATTGGAAATAAAAATTTTTACTGAAGTTTGTAAAATATCCGATAACATTAAAATGATTTTGAAAAAAGGGAAAATTAATCGCCCAGAATTTTGATCAATTAAAATTGAGATAGAAAATGATTTTACGAGAAATAATGCATACCGATTTGATTACCGTAAACCCGCATACAAAACTTTGCGAAGCTTACAAAACAATGAATGCCAATAATATTAGGCATTTGCCGGTTTTAGATGGCGAAAAGCTTGTTGGAATTATAACCGATCGTGATTTACGTTACGCAACAAGCAAACTTGCCGAACATCCTTTTTCGCCCGAATCGGAAGTATCCGAAATTATGCAAAAACAAGTTTACACTGCTCATCCGAACGACCCGATTGAAAACGCTGCGAAGATTATGCGTAATTTGAAAATAAGTTCGTTGCTTATTACCGAAGAAGAAAAACTTGTTGGAATTGTAACAGGAATAGATTTACTCGATGCACTTCTTATTTTAACGGGTGTTCACAGACCTTCGGGGAGACTTGATGTTCGCTTGACCGATCGTGCCGGCGAATTGGCAAAACTCACGAAACTACTTGCCGAACATAACATAAATATTCATTCGATTTTGTCGTATCAAGAAGATAGCGGCAAAGTACGTGTTGTAATGAGAATTAACACTATGGAAGTTCGAAACATTGCAGAACAAATTTGTAATCTTGGTATTGAAATAGTTTGGCCTGTTTACGTATCATGCAAAAAATGATTTTTACCAATAAATATGCAAAATATAATCTTGGAGCGAATCACCCGTTCAGTCCGTTACGAATGAAAATGGCACTCGAACTGATTGAACTGCTTGATGAAAAGCCCGAATACATTGAGCCCGAACCGATTTTGCCCGAGCAACTTTATGAAATTCACTCGAAAGAGTATGTTGATTTTGTAGAAAAAATTAGTCTCGACCCAACACTTGAAGGTGGTGATAAGTATGGACTTGGCACTGCAGATAATCCAGTAGTTGAAGGAATGGCGGAAGGAGCAAGATACATTTGTGGCGGAACGCTTTTAGGAGCAAAAAAAATTCTTGAAGGTGAAGATATTGTATTACAATTCGGTGGAGGATTACATCACGCGCACCGTTCTTCTGCGGCAGGTTTCTGCTTGTACAACGATTTGGCTTTGGCTATTAGGGAAATGACAAACAACGGACTTTACGTTGCTTATCTCGATATTGACGTTCACCACGGTGACGGTGTTCAGGAAATTTTTTACAACGACGAAAAAGTAATGACAATCTCGTTCCATGAAACGGGCGAATATTTGTTCCCCGGTACCGGCTCAATTCTTGAACTCGGTAACGGTGCAGGAAAAAATCTTAAACTGAATATTCCGTTTGAGCCTTTTACGGAAGGGGAATCGTTTATCGAATCCGTTAAAACCGTTGTGCAGACTGCACTATCTCAATTTAGACCGGATGCTCTTGTAATTCAAACCGGCGCCGATGCTCATTATTCCGACCCACTTGCCGACTTGCTTTTGACAACTCAAGATTACGAAAAATTATTCAAATTGATTTTAGAACTCGGAAGAAATTTTGCCAAAGGAAAGATGCTTTTTACACTTGGCGGCGGATATTCTTTTCAAGCAGCAGCACGGATTTGGACATTACTTTACTTTATCCTTAATGGCAAGGGAATTCCCGAAAATATTGAACTTCCTCAATCTTGGGTAGAAAAATGGGAAGGAATTCTTCAAACGGAAATGCCCCAAAAATTACACGATGAACCTCATCCATACGAAAAAATTGTACGAAAAAACGAAATAGAAGCTCACAATCGCGATACGGTAAGAAGACTAATCGACTTAATTACAGCCGGATTATTTTATTTTTAATCATTGTGCTTATTGTATCTTGCAGTGAAATCTGCTTGAATGCGAACGAACTGATATTTATTAAAATTCCTTGAAATGTAGTTATTAATTTAATTTTCAATCTGCTTCTATTATTTACGTCAATTCTTCACCAATTAAGATAAGTTTTCATTATTTTTAAAGATTATAAAATTCAGATAGGAGTAAAAATGTTCCGAGCGGAAATATATGTTGAACGCAGAAATAAACTTAAAGAAAAAGTTAAAGACGGAATACTGATTTTCCTTGGTAATAACGAATGTCCTTATAATTATTCATCAAACCCATATCATTTTAGGCAAGATAGTAATTACCTTTATTTTTGGGGACTTGACGAACCCGGACTTTTTGCAATCATCGATTTGGATTCCGGTGATGAAAT
>CAYZGB010000105.1:0-7546 GCA_964477915.1 uncultured Melioribacter sp.
CGGTGAGCAGTGAGCGGAAACATCAGCGTTAAGCGATCAGCAAACAATTCCAAATTCAAAAACTTTATGAACTTTCAATTTTAAAAACATTCAACCTTCATAAAGATTTCTCCCCCGACTTCGTCGGGGTTCGAAATGACAGAAAAATATTAGTAACGTGCTCCGTCCGAAACTGAGTTTCGTTAATTAGTCCCGAACGAAATACAATTTTGTTCGGAGAAAGAATATTCGCTTTTCATTTGTGAATTCGCGGCAACTATTAATATTCCTATCCCTCTTTATCGCATTCGCTCTCGTCGATTGGCAAAGCTTTTTTAATTAAAAGTTCAACCGAATCATCCGCAGAATTAATTTTGGTAAACACCGTTTGAATATTAAATGCTGCAAGCGAATTTATTAAACCAGGACCAGCAGCACGACAAATCAAATAATTCGAAAATTCAATTCCTTCGGCAATTCTATTGTGTTTATCCACACCGTGTCCTTCTCCGTGATGATGCTCGTGATGGTGATGTTCGTGATTTTGTGCGTGATTTGTAAATGTATTTTCAACATTTTTCTTTACAATTATTTTTCCGCTTTCATCTATTTCGTAAATAATAAATCCTTTGCATTTGCCAACGTGTCCGGCAACGGTTTTGAAATCATTAGTTGCAACTGCAATTTTCATTTTATTTTCTCCGAAATTATTTCTGCGATGTTTTTAATTGCATACGTGGGCTTTGCCGTAATTCCGTTGTAAATTTTCGTTACCCCTGTTTGTACCAAAGCGGAATCCATTCCAGCATCGTTTGCCATTTTAATGTCCGTTTCCAATCTATCTCCTGTAAGAAGGTAATTCGAAATAGGTAAAGGAAGTTTCGATTTTATTTTATCAATCATAAATTTACTTGGTTTGCCGAAATGTAATTCTAATTTCTTCCGTGTTGATTTTTCTAATGAAGCAATTGTCGATCCAGCATCTGTAATTTCTCCAGTTTTTACGGGACAAGTATTGTCAATATTTGCCGCAAAAAAATGTGCACCTTTTTCAATTGCTTTTTTTGCAATTTCGAGTTTTTCGAAAGTGAGCGTTCTATCGAGTGTAACAATTACTACGTTTATTTCCGTAGGCTCTTGAGAATAACGTAACCCGCTATTAATCAATTGTTTAATAAATTTTTCTTCCGCAATTGCAAAAAATGGTTTATCAATAAAATGCTCTGCAAGATATTCCGCAACAACTTCCGTAGCGGTTATTAGCATTTCTCGTTTTATTTTCAATCCTTTCGAAAGCAAGAAATTGTAATAATCATCAACATTTCCGGTTGTTTTGTTCGAAACAAAAAGAATAGGTTTGTTTTCTTCAATTAAAAAATTAATTGTCTCTTTTGCTCCGTCAATTAATTCGTCTTCGAGATAAACAGTTCCATCCAAGTCAAAGACAAATCCCTCGTATTTTTCATAAATCTTCATTTACAAGTTCAATTCCTTTTTCATTAACTTTAACGCTGTTTCAATAGAGCGAGGTTTGTAACCAAGCAAACGTTCTGCTTTATCGGTTATTAAGCCGGAACGAAGCGGACGAGGTGCTAATTGATTTAATTCTGCTGTTTTAATCGGCGTAATTAAACTTTTGTCCAGTTCGAAAAAATCAGCAATTTCTTCCGTGAATTCGTAACGAGTTAAAAAATCTTTACCGCCTATGTGAAACAAGCCTTCCGTTTCGCTTTCTTCAATTGAGGAAATTCCGTTAACTAAATCATCAAGATAAGTAGGATTTCCGAATTGATCTGTTACAATTCGGATTTGTTTTTTTTCACGCAGAGAACTAACAACCCATTTAACAAAATCGGGACGACCAAATTTTGCCGGACCGAATAAAACATTTGTCCGAATTATTGTGTAACGCGTTCCCGAAGATTTAAGCACATTTTCGGAAGCCAATTTTGTCCTTCCGTAGTAATTAATAGGGTTTGGGCGTTCGTCTTCCGTGTAAGGTCCGTTATTTCCGTCAAATACGTAATCGGACGAAATATGAATTGTATGTGCGTCAATTCCTTGCGAATAAAGAGCAATATTTTTTACACCTTCTACGTTGATTTTCCAAGCAAGCTCTTTGTTTGTTTCGCAGCCGTCCACATTGGTGTAAGCCGCAACGTTGATTATTGTATCGGGGAAAAAGTCCATAATTACGGATTTAACATCCGATTTGTTTCTAATATCGAGTTGCTTGTAATCAAAATCCTCGAAGTAAGATTCTTTCTCGGCAGAAGTTAGAAAAATTTCGTAATCGTTTTTTCGTCCGTAAAATTCGGTTAATCGTTGCCCGAGCATTCCGTTCGAACCGATAATCAGTATGCGTTTTTTAATTTTCATCATAGTTTAATTTGTTGCAAATTCCGTTACTTTTTCAAGTGTGATATTCAATGATTGTAAAATGTTTCTCGTATTAATAAAATTACAAATAAAATTCGCTCCGAAAAAATCACCACAACCTACACATTGTTTTTCGGATATTTTATTAGGTTTTAATCTTACAAACTTTATTTCGTTATTTTCTTTGTAATAAGATTCAATCCCGTTTTTCCCTTTTGTAACAATAAAGGCTTTTCCGCCTTCATCAAAAAAACGATTTACAATTTGATTAAAAGAAAGCTCATCCGATAGCGTTTTTATTTCGTGCTCATTTGCTTGAACGAAATCAACATTATTAATCCATTCAATACCTTCGGGGATTGTGCGAAATTTCCTCGTATTATTTTTGAAAACACCACGCGAAAGTGTGTGAATATCGAGATAAATTATTCCGTTAAACTCACTACGTAATTTTTTCAAATCATCCAAAGTTACATCGAAACCGCTAATCATATTGATGTAAATAGTATAGAAATGATTGAAATTACTGATTTTATTGAGGTTGAGCGAGGTAGGGACGTATTCGTAAATTTCGTCGCGTTCTTTATCTTTATAAATAAAAAGATGATTAACCGGCATTTCTTTGCTATAAAAATCACCAACCAATTTTACATTAGAATATTCGGGGGAAAAATACTTTTCGTTTTCCCTTGTAAATTCGGTAAGCAGAGAAACATCACACGTATTTTCCGCAGATAAAAAACCTTTTACCGAAAAGTAAATTCCCCCGGGTTTGATTTCAATTATGTCAGCAATGTGAATCTTATCAACTACCGAATGCCCGATTGCAAGAATTTTATTTTTCGACATTTACCGGTTTTCTTCCAATGCTGTAATAAGTAAATCCTAATTTTTCCATTTGCTTAGGCGAAAAAACATTACGTCCGTCAAAGATTAATTTATTGTTCAGTAACTTTGTAATTGTATCATATTCCGGATTCCTAAATTCGTTCCATTCCGTTAAAATCAAAAGAGCGTCGCTATCGGTAAGTGCTTCGTATTGATTTTTAACATATTGAATTTTATCGCCGAAATGAAATTTAGCATTTTCAGTAGCCGCAGGGTCATACGCTGAAACTTTTGCACCTTTTTCGAGCAGCTTGTTAATAATAGTAATCGAAGGTGCTTCCCGCATATCGTCCGTATTCGGTTTGAACGCCAATCCCCAAACGGCGAATTTTTTCCCTTCGATATTTCCGTCGAAATGGTTTAAGATTTTTTCAACTAAAACTTCTTTTTGCTTTTTGTTGATTTTATCGACTTGTTCAAGCAAAGTAACCGGCGAGCCTTTTTCGGAAGCGGTTTTTATTAACGCATTTACATCTTTCGGAAAACAAGAACCACCGTAACCAATCCCCGGAAAGAGAAAACGTTTGCCAATTCTCGAATCCGTTCCCATTCCTTTGCGAACCAAATCAACGTCCGCACCGACTTTTTCACAGAAATTCGCGAGTTCGTTCATAAATGTAATTTTAGTTGCAAGGAATGAATTTGCCGCGTATTTCGTTACTTCCGAACTTTGCGGATCCATAATTAAAATCGGATTACCTTGACGAACGAACGGTGCATAAAGGTTTTTCATTTTTTCAATTGCATAATCGCTTTCGGCACCGATTACAACGCGTTCGGGTTTCATAAAATCTTCTACCGCAAATCCTTCGCGTAAAAATTCCGGATTTGAAACAACTTCGAAATTCTTTGCTCCTTTCGAAGCAATGATTTCGGTGGTTGCACGGGAAGTTCCAACCGGAACGGTGCTTTTGTTTACAATAATCTTAAATTCGTGTTCATCTTGCTTTGCTAAAATTTCACCAATATTTTCGGCAACGCCGTAAACGTATTTCAAATCAGCAGAACCGTCTTCGCCTTGCGGAGTAGGAAGGCAAAGAAAAATTATTTCGCTTTCGTTTACCGCTTTTTCCAAATCGTTAGAAAATGTAAGTCTTCCTTTGTCAATATTAGAAAGGAAAATTCTCTCCAAACCGGGTTCGTAAATCGGAACATGACGATTGTTCAACATTTCCAATTTTTTCGGGTCGTTATCAATACAAACTACATCGTTGCCCATATCGGCAAAGCAGGTGCCTGTTACAAGTCCAACATATCCTGTTCCAATTACTGATAATCTCATTTAATTTCTCCCTATTTATCTTGATAAATAAAATCTTTTTCTATTTCGTTAAATTTTTTCGCATGTAAATCTTTTTCGGAAAGCAGTGGATTTTTCACTTGCCAATCAATTGCGAGCGTTTCGTCGTTGTAAATTATTGCACGCTCATCTTTTTTGCTGTAAAAATTAGAAACTTTGTAATGAAAAATTGCTTCGTCCGAAAGTACCGAAAATCCGTGAGCAAATCCTTTCGGAATAAAAAATAGGTAATGATTTTCGTCGGAAAGTTCCAGTGCAAAATATTTTCCGAATGTCGGCGAACCGAAGCGAATATCTACGGCAATATCGAGAACTTTACCGTAAAGAACTTCGCACAATTTGTCCTGTGCAAATTCCCCGACTTGATAATGCAACCCGCGAATTGTACCTTTTACGGATTTCGAAAAATTATCTTGAACAAAATTCACATTAATTCCCATTTCGGAATATTTATTTTTATTAAATGCTTCGAAAAAATATCCCCGAGAATCCGTATAAATATTGGGCTTAATAATTAATAATCCTTCGATATTTGTTTTTTCTACTTGCATTAAAATTTCCTGTTCTTGTGCCAATTCCAAGCGGTTTGCATTATTTCGTCCAAACCGAATTTCGGTTGCCAGCCTAAAATATTTTTTGCTTTCGAATTATCGGCTACCAACACGGCGGGGTCGCCTTCGCGTCTTCCCGTAACTTCGTAATTGATTTTTTTACCGGTTGCTTTTTCCGCCGCTTCAATCATTTCGAAAACTGAATAACCGTTGCCAGTCCCGAGATTAAAAATCCCTTTGTCGTTGTTCTCCAAATAATTCAACGCACGAAGATGCGCATCGGCAAGGTCGTTTACGTGAATGTAATCGCGGATTGCAGTTCCGTCTTTTGTTGGATAATCATTGCCAAAAACAAAAAGTTTTTCCCGTTCGCCCAAAGCAACTTGCATAATAATTGGAATTAAGTGAGTCTCAGGGTCATGGCTTTCGCCTATTTCACCTTCCGGATCTGCACCAGCCGCATTAAAATAACGCAAAGCAACATATTTTATTCCGTTCGAGCGATTAACATCGGCAAGCATTCTTTCTATTGTTAGTTTAGTCTCTGCGTAAGGATTAATCGGTTTTATGTTTTCGGTTTCCGAGATTGGAACTTTATCGGGATTTCCGTAAAGCGAGCAAGTGGAAGAAAAAACGAACTTGTTTATTCTGTTTTCAATTGCGGCTTTGATTAAATTAAAACTTCCGACAACGTTGTTTTGGTAATAGAGCAGAGGGTTCTCAACCGATTCGCCGACGTAAGCAAATGCAGCAAAGTGAACTATTGCATCAATTTCGTATTTAGACAACACAGCCGAAAGATTTTTGTAATCGAGAATATCGCCTTTTTCGAATTTTACATTTTCCGGAACGGACTCAATATGCCCTCGAGAAAGATTATCGTAAACCAAAACATCGTAATTTTGTTTTTTCAAAAATTTTACGAAATGCGAGCCGATATAACCGGCACCTCCCGTAACAAGAATCATACAAACCTCAAAATTTGAAAACGGAAATTTAATGAAAATTTTATTAAGTGCGGTGATTTTGGACAATCTTGATTTATAGATAATTTGATAGATAGCTTCAAGCCAAACGTTGTTTATATAATTAATAGTAAAGTATTGATTGTAGAATTTATTTGAGTAAACAATAAAATTTAATTGTCAGTCGAATTTCTATTTGATTGTTTTTATCAAAACGAGTAATTTTGTTTTTTAAAAATCAATATTCAACAACAAAAGTTATCAGAGGCAAAAATGAAAATTCACGAATATCAAGCAAAAGAAATTTTTAGAAAATACGGTGTCCCTGTTCCCGATGGAAAAGTTGCTTTTACAGTTGATGAAGCCGTACAAGCTGCAAAAGAGTTAAAAGGAAAAGTTTGGGTAGTTAAAGCACAAATCCATGCGGGCGGAAGAGGTAAAGCTGGTGGCGTTAAATTGGCAAAGGGTTTACGCGAAGTAAGAAAATACGCAAAAGAACTTTTGGGCAAAACTTTAGTTACACATCAAACAGGTCCGGAAGGAAAGGTTGTTAAAAAACTTCTGATCGAAAAAGGAATTAATATTGAAAAAGAACTTTACGTTAGTATTACACTCGATAGAGCCCAATCGAAAAATGTATTTATGGCCTCTACCGAAGGTGGTGTGGAAATAGAAAAAGTTGCAGCGGAAACACCTGAAAAAATTCTAAAAGTTACAATAGAACCTGATTTAGGTATGCAGGCTTATCAGGCACGTCAAATTGCTTTTGGCTTAGGTTTGACTGGTACTCAGTTTAAAAACGCCGTTAAGTTTTTCTTGGCTTTGTACAAAGCTTACGAAGAAACGGACGCTTCGATTGCTGAAATAAATCCGCTTGTTGTAACCAAAGAGGGAGACGTTTTAGCACTTGATGCAAAAATGAATTTTGACGATAACGCTCTTTATCGTCATCCCGAAATTAAAGCTTATCGCGATTTGGATGAAGAAGAACCTCTTGAAATTGAAGCTTCGAAATACGGATTAAACTATATTAAATTAGACGGTAATGTTGGCTGTATGGTTAACGGTGCCGGACTTGCAATGGCAACAATGGATATTATTAAACTTGCCGGCGGTGATCCTGCTAACTTTCTTGATGTTGGTGGAACCGCAAATAAAGAAACGGTTGCGAACGGTTTTAAAATCATTCTCTCGGATAAAAACGTAAAAGCCATTTTAATCAACATTTTTGGTGGTATTGTTCGTTGTGATCGCGTGGCACAAGGTGTTGTTGATGCAGTTAAAGAAGTTAAACCCGAAGTTCCGATTGTTGTTCGTTTGGATGGTACAAATGCAAAAGAAGGTGCTGAATTACTTAAAAGTTCGGGACTTGAATTTGAAGTGGCTACAAATCTTGCAGAGGCAGCTGAAAAAGTAACGAAAGTTCTTAATTAAGAAAATATCTTTTTAATTAAATAAAAAAGCCGCTATTTAGTAGCGGCTTT